>NZ_RZSL01000263.1:0-8320 GCF_003997355.1 Mesorhizobium sp. M1E.F.Ca.ET.041.01.1.1
GGACTGGGCAGCGCGCTGAACGTACAGAACATCGTCGGCGGCGCCGGCGGCGGCGCCATCCTGACCGCCATCATCGGCGCGGTCATGGGTGCGATGAAGAAATAGGTCAGGCACCTTTCGAGCCTGCGCCATGGGCGGCTGCGGCCGCCCATTCTTTTTCAATCATTTTCTGGCGGCTGCGGCCGCCCATTCTTTTTCAATCATTTTCTGGCGGCTACGGCCGCCCATTTCTTTCGAGGATCGCCAGGGCGGTTCACCGTTTCACGGAAACGGCAAACCGCCCTATCTTGTTGTATTGACGCAATTCCGGACGGAAAACCGTTTCACACTTTTCCTGGAATTGCTCTAGTGGTGAAAATCTGACGCTTGGTACCGGAGTCGAAATACCGGTTTCGACCCCAAGGAAAAGTCGTCACCCAAAGCTGATGATTGTTCATTGGGAGCGTATCGTCCGCCTCGCGTCCACAGGCCGTCATCGCGCCGCGATGAGAATGGCGGACGCGGCCAATCCACCACTCTCCCGAGCGAACCTTCGTCTTCCGAGTCTGAAGCAATTCCCATGCGTCTGAGCTAATATGACGCGGCGGGCCGAATTCAGTGTTTGGAGAAGGTGTCGTGGACATTGCCGCTTGGTTGCGACTTCTCGGGCTGGAACAATACGAGCAGACGTTTCGCGACAACGCCATTGACGCTGAAGTTCTGACCGAGTTGACCGAGGCCGACCTAGAGAAGCTGGGTATACTGCTCGGTCATCGCAAGCGGCTCCTCAAAGCAATCGTGGAACTGGAGGCGTCCACAAACAGCTCGAGGTCGGTTCAACCCAACGCGGCGGAGCCCATCGCCGAGCGCCGACAGCTGACCGTCATGTTCGCTGATCTCGTCGGCTCGACGGCGCTGGCGACACGTCTGGATCCCGAGGACCTGCGTGACATCATCGGAGCGTATCACCGCTGTGTCGCCGATACGGTCGCGCGCTTCGGCGGCTTCGTCGCCAAGTACATGGGCGATGGCGTGTTGGTGTATTTCGGTTACCCGCAGGCGCACGAGAACGACGCGGAACAGGCGGTGCGGGCGGGCCTTGCGCTCGTCGGTGCTGTCAGGCTGCTTCAGCAGTCCGAGCCATTGCGGATTCGCGTCGGCATCGCCACCGGTCAGGTGATCGTCGGCGATCTGATCAGTTCAGGCGAAGGGCAGGAGCGCGGCGTCGTGGGCGAGACGCCGAACCTTGCCGCCAGACTGCAAGTTCTTGCTGAACCCGACTCGGTCGTGATCGGGCGGCAAACGCGGCATCTGGTCGGCGATCTTTTCGAATACCGCGATCTTGGCGCAGTCGAGGTGAAAGGTTTTCCGGAGCCGATCCACGCCTATCAAGTGGTTGGCGAGAGTAGCATCGAAAGCCGGTTCGAGGCGCTGCACGGGGCGGCGCCCACGCCGCTGGTGGGGCGTGAGGAAGAGGTCGACCTGCTGCAGCGCCACTGGCATCGCGCGAAAAGTGGTGAAGGTCGCGTGGTACTGCTCTCCGGCGAGCCCGGCATCGGAAAGTCGCGCCTCACCGTCACCTTGCAGGAGCGGATCCAGAATGAGCCGCACACCCGCTTGCGCTATTTCTGTTCGCCGCATCATCAAGACAGCGCGCTCCACCCGATCATTGCGCAGCTGGAACGTGCCGCCGGGTTGGAGCGCGACGACCCGCCTGAGAGGAAGCTGGAAAAGCTTGCGGTCCTGCTTGCCCCGGCCTCGCCGGAGGACGTGTCCCAGCTGGCCGAACTGCTGTCGTTGCCGACCGAAGGCCGCTTCCCGCCTCTCCAACTGACGCCCCAGCGGAAGAAAGAGAAAATCTTCGATGCGCTGCTCCGGCAGCTCGAAGACTTGGCGGGACGAGGTCCGGTGCTGATGCTCTTCGAGGATGTACACTGGATCGACCCCAGCTCGCGCGAGCTGCTCGAGCTGGTCATCGAACGGGTGCCGCGCCTGCCAGTGCTCCTTCTCCTCACCTTTCGCCCCGAGTTTCAACCGCCGTGGACTGGGCAGGCGCACGTCACGGTTCTTGTCCTCAATCGGCTCGACCGTCGTGAAGGCGCCTCGCTGGTCCAGCGGGTCGTCGGCACCGGAGAGCTGCCGAGCGACATTGTCGCGGAGATCATCGAGCGCACGGATGGGGTGCCACTGTTCGTCGAGGAGCTGACCAAGGCGGTGTTGGAGGGCCGTAACGCGAGGACAGTGCTCGCAAGAGCTGCTGCGACGGCGTTGAACGTACCCGCCACGCTGCATGCCTCGCTGATGGCGCGGCTCGATCGCCTCGGCTCAGCCGTTAAGGAGGTCGCACAGGTCGGCGCGGTTCTCGGCCGGGAGTTCTCCTACGAATTGCTGGCAGCGGTCGCACAGCGGAACGCCGCTGAGCTAAACGGCGCGCTGGATCAACTCGTCGGCGCCGGTCTGGTGTTCTGCCGCGGAACGCGCCCACTGGCCACTTATCTCTTCAAGCATGCGCTCGTTCAGGATGCAGCGTATGGCACGCTGCTGCGCGCCAAGCGCCAGGAGCTACACAAGCGGGTCGCAGACGTGCTGGAGGAAAAGTGGCCCGAGATCACCGAAGCGCAACCCGAGTTCCTCGCGCACCATCTTCAGGAAGCGGGGGATTGGGCGGGCGCGGTCGATCACTGGCAAAAGGCGGGAGGGGCCGCCCTGGCCAGAGCGGCTACTCGGGAAGCCGTGTCGCACTTTGCCAGTGCTATTGACTGCAGCAGGAGACTTGGCGACGTCTCCGGCGGCGCCGAACGGGTGACACGTCTCCACCTTGCGATGGCCAATGCCTTGATGCAGGCAGAAGGGTATCGTTCTGAGCGCCTTGGGAAGACGCTTGAAGATGCACGTCTTGCAGCCGCGAAGACTGCATCGGTCGAACTGCAATGTGACGTTGCACTTTCACTCGCTCCATTTTTTTATGCCGCTGGGCGCAATCAAGATTACCTGACCCTGGCCGAAGAGCAGCTCGCAAACTGTGCCGATCTCCTTCCAACGGCCCATCTGAGTGGTCTTTGGGCAACAAAGGGGATCGCTCATTCCAACCGGGGAGAAGAGCCGCTGGCAGCGGAGGCCTTGCGCAAGGCCTTAGATCTGATTGATCGGGTTGACCCAAGTCATCGTATTTCGTTCGCCGGTGCGGATCAACGTGTCTCTGCCCAAGCATATTTCAGCGAATCGCTGATCATATTGGGTTTCTTTGATGCTGCAGTCGAAGAGAAAGAGCGCCTGATGCGCAACTTTGACCAGCTCGATAAGCCTTTCGACCTCGCGTGGCATCTTCTCGTGCAGTGCCAATTGTGCGCGCTGCTCGGTCAATACGAGGAACTACTCGATAACGCTAGGAAGATCGTCGAGATTTGCGAGCGTCATGGCTACACGGCGCGTCGAAGCAGCGGCATTAGGTGGCGTGGCCATGCCCGCTCGCATCTAGGAGAACTGGACGCCGGTATCGATGACGTCCGAGAGAGCATGGTTCTTTGGCGTGCGCAGGGCGTCGTATTTCATACCCCTGAGAAAACATGCGCGCTTTGTGATCTACTCCTGCGGGCCGGTCGCATCGAAGAGGCATCGCAGATGCTTGATGATGTCAATTCCCTCGTTTTCGATACAGACGAAGCGAGTTACCTTGCAGAATGCATCCGGCTTCGTGGCCAAATCGCCGCGGGCAGAGGTGACCTGGCGGGTGCCGCGCGCCTATTCGAAACAGCGATTGCTACTGCCCGTCGGCAGCAAGCGAGACTCTTCGAGCTTCGCGCCACAACGCAACTGGCACCAGTTCTGGCACGACAAGGTCGTGTCCATGAGGCGGCGACGGGTCTGCAAGCGGTAGTCCAAGCATTTGACACAAGATATCCAATCGTCGACCTCGTCGCCGCACAAAGGGAGCTAGGCACGTTGGGCCGTTGAGCTCGCATCGCCTACCTTCGGCTCCGACAGTAGTTTGCGTCGACTCGATCCAAATTGCTTGGCTCGTTGCCGCGCCCAAGACGACGCTCGTCCGGTTCGATCGGAACGTCACTAAAGGGTTGAGATGAGACGTTCACGTTTGTAGCGGCGTGGCTCTGAACATGGCGCTGGTTGCTCGTTCCGGTCAATTAGACGTACGACAAGAAACCACCCAAAACGGAAGTCTGTCTCGGGTACCAAGCGTCAGACTTTCACCACTAGCTCCGGCTGGACGGTGGACGCCGCTCGCCGCGCTGTCTACATCAGGGCGACACTTCGAAAGGAAAGACATGGGTCAACTCAATGCCGGCATCGTGCCGGTCACGCCCTTCCAGCAGAACTGCACCATCCTCTTCGACATGGACGACAGGAACGGTGTCGTCGTCGATCCCGGCGGCGATATCGACAAGATACTGGCGGTTCTCAAGGACAACGCCATCACGGCGCAGGCGATCTGGATCACGCATGGCCACATCGACCACGCCGGCGGCGCGATGGAACTGAAGGACGCGCTCGGCATCGACATCATCGGTCCGCATGAGGCCGATCGGCCGCTGCTGGCCAATCTCGAGAACCAGGCCAGACGTTTCGGACTTACCGACCCTGTGCGCAATTGCGTGCCGGACCGTTTCCTCAGCGAAGGCGATACGGTCTCGTTCGGCGAGCATGTGTTCGAGGTGCTGCATTGTCCGGGGCATGCGCCGGGCCATGTCGTCTACTACAACCGCGCGGCCAAGTTTGCCCATGTCGGTGATGTGCTGTTTCGCGGCTCGATCGGCCGCACCGATCTGCCCGGAGGCGATCACGCCGCGCTGATCGCCTCGATAAAGCAGAAGCTTCTGCCGCTCGGCGACGATATCGGCTTCATCTGCGGCCACGGTCCGGGTGGCCGCTTCGGCGAGGAGCGCCGGACCAACCCATTTTTGGTCTGACCTGCCTCCAAAAGAAAAGCGCCGCTGAGAGGCGGCGCTTTGCTCGGGGCAGGGAACCCTAAGAGTCTGTTTAGACGCAATTCCGAACGGAAAACCGCTTCACACTTTTCCTGGAATTGCTCCGGTCAGTTGGCGACGCAGAAATGCTGCTCGCCGTCATTGCCGGTGAAGGTGCCGGTGCGCGAGTTGAAGGTGCGGTAGCGGTCCGAGCAGTACTCGTACCAGTCACGGGTCCACGGCTCGGCATAGCGGTCGGCGTAGACGACGCGCGGCTGAACGTAATACCGGCGAACAGGCCGGTCGACATAATAGCCGTCATCATAGGCTGGATCGTAATATCTCGGCCCGGGGTTGCTGAGCGCGCTACCGATCAGGGCGCCCGCCGCGAGGCCGACAACGCCGGCGGCGAGGGCGTCGCCGCCATGATGACGATGGTGGCGCCAGCGCCAGTCGTCGGCATTGGCCGCCGAGAAGGTGGCCAAAGTGGTCGCGGCAATGCCCGCGGTCAGGATGGCGGTCTTGAGAAATCGGTTCATTTTCGGTCTCCTTCGCGCCGGCCCGCGTATTTTTTCAGGGGATGCGGGGTCGGCTTTAGCAAAGGTTAATAGGAGACCGTGGCTGAACGGAGGCTGAACAGAATTGGGCGAACGGTTTCGCGGCTCGAACACAATTCCGAGCTCTGCGGGAGAGGTCCCGCCTGCTCAGCCTCCGTCGGATCTGTCTTGAGCCGGCTTAGCCGATCGACAGATTGACGGCCTTCGGACCCTTGCCGCGCTTGTCCGGCTCGGTGTCGAATGTCACTTTCTGCCCATCCTCAAGACCGGGAAGGCCCGACGCCTGCACGGCCGAAATATGGACGAAGACATCCTTCGCGCCATCGTCGGGCGTGATGAAGCCGAAGCCCTTGGCATGGTTGAAGAATTTGACGGTGCCGGTCTGCGGCATGGGAAGCTCCTTTGATCCCATCAAGTCAGTCTCGGGCCGGCAAACTGCCCGAGAGGAAATTTGTCCTTTATTTTAGCGCTATCGGCAAGAGAAAGTTTTGGCCTGCCAATCCCGCCATTTTGCCGGACAAAAAAGGGCGCGACGGTTCCGTCGCGCCCTCGAAAACTCAAGCTTCCTGCGAAGCCCATTCATGATCCTGCCGCGCCGTTCATCAGCAGAACACAGGCAGCTTTGCCCGCTCAGGCCGCGCGCAGGTTGACCGCCTTCGGGCCCTTGCCCATGCGGTCCGGCTCGACGTCGAAGGTGACCTTCTGACCGTCGACGAGCGTGCGCAGGCCGGAGGCCTCGATCGCGGAGATGTGGACGAACACATCCTTGGCGCCGCCGTCAGGCGTGATGAAGCCGAAGCCTTTGGTGGCGTTGAAGAACTTTACGGTGCCGGTCTGGGCCATTGGGGAAACTCCTTCACCCGTATCAGTCTTATGGCTCGCCCGATGCCTTCGCGCCTTGGGCAAGCCCCGGTGGTTGCTTCGGCAGTCATGCATTCGCGCATGGTTAAACCCCCCGCCGAAATACGGGGCCGTCAGAGATTCACACTTATCGGGGAAAGGTCGTCCAAAACGTGCCGCTCTCCGGGTCGTAAATGCCCGAACACAAAATTTATTACACGGAAACGTGATGGTTGCAAGACAGCGCCGCGGGCGGCCCTTGGCGCGCCCAACGCGAGGGCATCGATAGACCCGGGGTCATGACCGGTCATCGGCCAGAAAAGAGCCAGGCATGGGCCAGTGCGGGAGCCGGTCGGCAAGAGGACAATCCACAAGCCGGGGTTGCGTTCGGGTCCAAAATGGCGAGGATTGCGCGAGTAGACGCGGCCGCGCCTAGAACGGTTCGCCGTTTCCGGAAACGGCGAACCGTTCTTTGTTTTTACCCAATTCCGGACGGAAAACCGTTTCCACTTTTCCTGGAATTGCTCCAGCGAGGATCGGAGAGGAACCCATGCGATTTCTTGCGGCAATCGTTTCGCGGCAGGGCTTTGTCGCCCTGCTTCTGTCGGCATTGCTGGCGGCCTGTACCGTGGTGGTCGACGAAGGCCCCCGTCCACGCCCGTCAAGGCCGCATCCGCAACTCTGCACCATGCAGTACGAGCCGGTCTGCGCGCGCCGCGGCGGCGACCGCCAGACCTTCGCCAATGCCTGCCTGGCCGAGAGGGCAGGGTATCGCATCGTGCGCGAAGGTCCTTGCCGGGATGGTGGCGGTGGCAGCGGCGCTGGAGGCGGCGAGCAGACCTTCTGCACCCGCGAATACGCTCCGGTTTGCGCCAGGCGCTACGGCGAGGTGCGTACCTTCCCGAATGCATGCGAGGCCCGCGCGGCGGACTACCGCATCATCGGCGACGGGCCGTGCTAGCAAGGTCGGGTTTGCATTCCGCGTTGCGGGCAATCCACCGGAGCGCTACCCATACCCTTGAATCTCCCGTCCGCTTGGCTTAGGTCCGGCGGGCGGACAAACACGGCAGGTTTCCCATTAACAGAGATCAGAGAAGTGCGGCGGGCGCGAGTGGCAAGGCCGGTTCGGCGAGCCCGCTCGATCCTTATGTGCAAAAGGCGCTGCAACTGCACCAGACGGGGCGCCGCCAGGAGGCGGAGTCGCTCTACCGGCGGGTGCTGGGGCAGCAGCCGAACCACGCCGCCGCACTGCATTTCCTCGGACTCCTGCTGCATCAGACCGGCCGCAGCGAGGAAGGGCTCGATCTCATCGAGCAGTCGGTGACGCTGCAGCCCCGGAATGCCGATTTCCTCAACAATATGGGCACGGTGATGCGCGACCTCGGCCGTATCGCCGCCGCTGTCGATTTCTTCCGTGGCGCGGTGGACATCCGTCCGGACCAATTGGCGGCGCGTGACAATCTCGGGTCGTCGCTGAAGCAGCTCGGCCAGTTCGAGGGCGCCGAGGAGATCTACCGCGGCACGATCGGCCGCAACCCGTTCCATGTCCGCGCCCGCATCGGCCTTGCCGAAACGCTGCAGGAAGCCGGGCGGCTGGACGAGGCGATTGCTCTCTTCCGCGAGTCGCTGTCGATCCGGCCCAAGGATGCGGAGCTGCTCTATGGGCTCGGCGTCGCCATGATGGAGAAGGGCAAGCTCGCCGAGGCCGCCGATCTTGCCCGCCAGGCGGTTGCGATCGCTCCCGCCATGGCAAAGGCCTGGCTTTTGCTGACGCAGATCAAGCGCCAGACTGAGCGCGACCCCGAGCTTGCGGGGATGGAAGCCGAGCATGCCAAGGCGCCAAAGGACAGCCTTGCGCGCATGCAGCTTTCCTTCGGCCTCGGCAAGGCCAATGACGATCTGAAGGACTATGGCCGCGCCTTCGACTATTTCGCAGAGGGCAACGCGATCCGCCGCAAGGGCATCGACTACGATCCGGTGAGGACGCGCGACGAGTTCGAGGCCATGAAGGCGGTCTTCGAC
>NZ_RZSL01000264.1:0-8283 GCF_003997355.1 Mesorhizobium sp. M1E.F.Ca.ET.041.01.1.1
GCGAGACGACCCCCTCTGGCCGCTGCGCGGCCATCTCCCCCTCAAGGGGGGAGATTACGCACCGTCCCGACAATTCGATTCAAATACGACCGCTGATCTTTGCGTTTGCGTAAAGCGACTCGCGCATGGTCGAACACGGCGGGCAATAAGGAGAAGCTAATGAAAAGCGACTTTGCCGCCGCCCACCTGCACCTCGACAGGGCCTGCCACTATCTGCGCGGCGACGATGAAACGAGCCGCACGGCACTCGCCGCGCTCGACCTCGTGATCGAGGCGGTGGCTACCGCCCAGTATGCCCGGCCCGAGGCAGAGGTGCTGCAGTTTCCAGCTACTTCAAAGCGGGCATAGCGTCCCGCCGCATCCTAACTTATCCAGGAACATTTTTGCCGGCCGCACGTTGTGTTATATGGGGTGTGGCCGGCTCAATCGGCCGGCCACGGCGGGAGGCACGTGGCAAGGGGATGTCCCAGGTCCAGACCATAAAGCCGGCCGAGGCGGCAGCGGCGCCGCGCGGATCCGACGCGTTCGCGCTGAAGCTGACCTCCTCCGAATTCGCAACCACGATGTCGCACTTCCACCGCGCCGAGATCGCGCGCATGGCCGGCTGGCGCGACCGCCTCGACCGCACCAGCAACTGGTCGATCACTGTGGTTGCCGCGATGCTCTCGGTGTCGCTGTCGACGCCGAGCGCGCATCATGGCGTGCTGCTCTTCGCCATGCTTCTGATCACGTTGCTGCTCTGGATCGAGGCGCGGCGCTACCGCTTCTTCGATGTCTACCGGGCGCGGGTGCGCCAGTTCGAGCGCTATTATTTCGCGCAGATATTTTCGCCGCAGCCGGACTATGCCTCCAACTGGCTGGCGATCGTCGGCGAAGGCCTGCGCTCGCCGCGCTTCCTCATCTCGCAGCGCGCGGCGCTGATCAGGCGGCTGCGCCGCAACTACATCTTCATGTACACGATCCTGCTGCTCGCCTGGATATTGAAGATCACCACGCCGAGCCTGTCGCGCGAAGGCTCGCCGATCGGCTTCGGCGCCTCGCTCCTCGACACCTTCCGGGTAGCGACGCTCGGTCCCATTCCGGGCATCGTGGTGGTCTGCGGCGTGGTGGTTTTCTATCTCGCGCTTTTGGCCGCTGCCTTCCTGATGCGCGCCGACGACGGCGAGCTGTCGTTCGGCGACGTGCATGTGTAAGCGACAGCGCCGCTGTCTGCTCACAATCCCGGCGGCCTGACGAAGCCGTCCGTAAGACGCGCCAGCGCCTTGGCGACTGCCAGCAGCGTCATTTCCGAATGGCGGCGGCCGACGAGCTGGGCGCCGATCGGCAGGCCCTCGCGGTCGAGACCGATCGGAATGACGACGGCCGGATGTCCAGTCAGGTTGAAGCGGCAGACGTGGCTGAGCGCGCTCCAGTACGGCGTCTCGACGCCGTCGACGGGGATCGGCGCCCCCGTCTCGCGATGGCGGAAGGCTGTGCACATCATCGCCGGGCAGACGAGCACGTCCCAGTCGTCGAAGAAACGCTCCCAGGCGATGATGAATTCGTCGCGCTGGTTGAGCGCCTCGAGATAGGCCGACAGCGAGGGCGAGGCCTCGCGCGGCGGCTGGAAAGCCTCCGAATACCAGGTGATGAAGACCGAGAACAGCGTCCGCTCGGCCGCGAAATCATGCCGCGGCAAGGCCTGCCCCACTCGCGCGCCTGCGATGTCGAGAGCTCGAGCGAAGCCGGTGATCGCATCGGCGATATCGATCGCGACCGGCACGCCGGGAAATGTCGGCGCCCAGGCGACCTTGAGCTCATCGAGCGCGGGTTCCGGCATCTCGTCTGTGGCAACCGGCGGCACTTCGGTGTCGAGGCCGTCGGCGCCGGCGATGATGCGGTGGGCAAGGATGAGATCGTCGACGTCACGGGCCAAAGGCCCGATGTCGAACAGCAGGCGGAAGCTGCGCGGCATGTCGGGCGGATCGGCGTAGCTGCCGGTGATCGGCACGGTCGCCTGCGTCGGCTTGAAGCCGTAGATGCCGGTGAGATGCGCCGGCACCCGGATCGAGCCGCCGGCGTCGCTGCCGATCTCCAGCGGCACCAGCCCGGCGGCGACCGCGGCTGCCGCGCCGCCGCTCGAGCCGCCGGGCGTGCGGGTGACGTCCCAGGGATTGACGGTGCGGCCGAAGATCGGGTTGACGGTCTGAAAGTCGCGCAGCCTGGGCGGCACATTGGTCTTGCCGATGATGATGGCGCCCGCCTTGCGCAGCCGCGCGGCGATGGTGCTGTCGGTGGTCGGAACATGATCGGCACAGGCCTCCAGGCCGACGGTGGTGCGCATGCCCGCGGTGGCGTGGCCGTCCTTCAGCGTGACCGGCACGCCGGTCAGCGGGCCAACGGCTTCGCCGCGCGCGATCGCGAGATCGGCAGCCTTCGCTCCGGCCCTGGCAGCTTCCTCATCGAGGGTGACGATGGCGTTGAGGAGCGGATTGACCAGCGCAATCCGGGCAAGCTGCGCCTCCATCGCCTCGACGGCGCTGACCTTCTTCTCGCGGATCGCCGCCGCCAGTTGGGTGGCGGTCAGGAAGGTGGTTTCGGGGTAGATCATGGTCGTGCTCCAGGCAGTAGGGAGTAGGCAATAGGCAGTAGGGAAAGATCAGACTGGGGCCGTGCATTTTGGCTGCCACTACCCTACTCCCTACTGCCTACTGCCTACTGCCTCAATTCAACGAAAGCGCCGTGCGGAACTCCTTCGCGGTGTTGCGATTGGGATAGGGCTCGGCCGGCACCGGGACGCCGAGATGGGCGCAGAGTGGCTCCCAGCCGTCGCCGAGCTTGTGGATCAGGAGGCGCCCGGCTGGTACGGTCTTGAGCACAGCCTCGACATTGGCCTCATAGACGGCGATCGCATGCGCGCGGTCCTGCGGGCGGCCGCCGAAAACCTGCTTCTTGATCAGCGCGATGCCCAGCGACTCCTGGTCCTGGCTGTCGCTGATTGCCGGCACGATCGTCTTTGCAAAACTCTCCCACCAGCTTTCGGGCGAACGCCAGGTGAGGATCACGCGCGCCAGTGGGTAGGCTTGGATCAGCTCGCGCCAGTAGTGCGCCGACGGCCAGTCGACGCAGGATATGTAGCCAGCAAAGAGCTTGCCCCAGTCGGGTGCTGCGCCCTTGGCGAGAGCTCGCCAGAGCCGCTTCTGTTCCTCATGCGCCATGACCTCCGACATATGGTGGCAGGGGCCGAAACCCAGCATCGTCAGCGCCTCGCGCATCGAATCCGTGCCGGTGCGACCGAAGCCGGTTCCTACCACCCTCAGCGACATTTTTTTCTCCCCTCTCTCCCCGGTGCGGTCCGGCGTCCGGCCGGTGGCCGCCATCAAACCCCTTGAACCACGAGCCGCAAGCGACTGCCCTCCGGATCGGCGGCCTCGATGGCGTCGCCGATCCTTTTCGCCGGCACATTGGCGTCATTGAGCCTGGAAGCCACCGCATCGAGCTCCTCGGTCGAAGCGAGCTCGACCGTGAAATGGTCGAGGCCGGCAGCATTCGGCGGCGGCTCGCGCAACTCCTCGCGCGCCCAGATGTTGAAGGCGACCATATGCGGCCGGCGCCCGGTGCCGCAGTCGAACATGCCGAAGGTCCTGGACTGGATGTGCGGCCGGAAGCCGAGCACGCCGACATAGAATTGCATCAGCGCCTCGGGCGCGCGGGCGCGCATATGGATGTGGCCGATGAAGGCATCGGCTGCCATCCGCGGTTCGACATGGCCGGAATTGCCGAGATCGCGCAACAGGCCTGGGACGTCCAGCGCTTCGAGACCCGAATGCGCGCTGCCGTCGACGGCGATCAACGTCACGCGGCCGTCGGCCGACACCTCCCGGCGCAGGAAACGCTCCGGGGTGTCGAAACAGATTTCGATGCCGTTGCCGGACGGATCGGAGACGTAGAGCGATTCCGAAATAAGATGATCCTGGGCGCTGTACCTCAATCTCGATGCCTTGAGGCGGGCAGCCGCGTGGGCGAGATCGCGGCGCGTCGTCACGTGGATCGCGACATGGAAGAGATCGCGCGATTTCTGCGGCAGCGCTGTCACCGCTCCGGCGTGGAGCACGATCAGCGCCCTGCCGCCGGCGCCGAGCTCCGCCGTGACGGCATCCTCGCCGATCGGATCGAGTCCAAGCGTGTCGCGCCAGACAGTGAGGGCTGCCGGGATATCGGTCACCCTGAGATGGACCGGCCCGAGACGAGTGGCTTGAGACAGCAATCCGTCGTCCATCGTCGTCTATCCGATTGCGGTCGGGAACATATTAGCGCTGAACGATATTTCTGTCTTGCGCCAAGTTCGGGTTGACCCCTCCCCGGCGGGCGGCGACTATCGCAATAGGCAATTTGTTTTGACGCAATTCCGGACGGAAAATCGCTGCGCACTTTTCCTGGAATTGGTATTCGTTTTGGCGCAATTCCGGACGGAAAACCGTTACACACTTTTCCTGGAATTGCTTTGAGCAGGAGGACTTCCCATGGACGAGACCGACCACTGGCGCAACATGGCGAGCGCGCCGCGGGACGGCAGCCGCATCCTGGTGACGGTGCGCTCGTCCGAGCAGGGACCGGCCGAGGTCGACATGGCCTACTGGTCGCGCGCCGACCAGTTCGGCGAGGAAGGCTGGCGGGCTTCCGACTCCTCGCCCGGACGCGTGGTCGAATATGCCGAGCCGGAGCTGAGATGCTGGATGCCGCTGCCCACGGCAGGGCGCGGGTCGATGCCGAGCCCCTGGGAGGGCGAGGACGTGCCGCTGGTCGATGGGGAAGGGATTTAGCGGCACCTCTCTCCTTCTCCCCCTTGTGTGAGAAGGTGGAGCCTAATCCTCAGAACAAAAACGCCGCCGTGGCCGGGTCAGGCCCGGTTCGGCCGTCGGCGGAATCCATCCCTTGGATGGTCTCCATGTCGCCCGCGTCCAGCTCGAAATCGAAGACGTTGAAATTGCCGGCGATGCGGTCCTGGTGGACCGATTTCGGGATGACGACCAGCCCTTGCTGCAGGTGCCAGCGGATGATCACCTGGGCCACCGATTTGCCGTGCTTCTTGGCGATTGCCGCAAGCGTCGGGTCGGCGAGCAGACGGCCGCTGCCCAGTGGGCTCCAGCTTTCGATCTTGATGTCGTGCTTGGCATGAAACTCGCGTTTGTCGCGCTGCTGGAAATGCGGATGCAATTCGATCTGGTTGACGACGGGCGTCACGCCGGTCTCGCCGATGATGCGCTCCAGATGGTCCTGGTTGAAGTTCGACACGCCGACCGATTTGATGCGGCCGGCTTGCTTGAGCTCGACCAGCGTCTTCCAGGCCTCGACATATTTGTCCTGACTGGGCACCGGCCAGTGGATCAGGAACAGGTCGATCCGGTCAATGCCGAGCTTTTGCATCGTGTCATCGAAGGCGCGGAGCGCCGCATCGCGCTGATGGCCGCCGTTGCGAAGCTTGGACGTGATGAACAGCTCGCTTCTCGGCAAGCCGGCGGCGCGGATCGCCTCGCCGACACCTTCCTCGTTCCGGTAGCCCTCGGCGGTATCGATGAGGCGGTAGCCGGCCTCGATCCCCCAGCGCACGACCTTGGCGGTGATATCGGGATCGACCTGCCAGACGCCAAGCCCGATCTGGGGAATGGTGGCGCCGTCGTTGAGTTTGAGTTGTTCGGACATGGGGGATCCTTTTGGGAGGGAGGCGTGGTGCCGACTATGTAGGCCCTAGGTCTAGGATGACGAGTTGATATCTGGAAAAAACGGCTGAGCCAGCCATAAAGAGCGCGAAGGGCTCGCTCCTCCCTTCTCCCCTTGTTGTGGGAGAAGGTGGATCGGCGCGTAGCGCCGAGACGGATGAGGGGTGCTCCAGCGGAGTGAGATGCTGGTGTTTTCTGGAACACCCTCATCCGTCGCCTTCGGCAACACCTTCTCCCACAAGGGGGAGAAGGAGAGCCTTACCCTCTCGCCCCGAAGCGCAGCCCATCCATCAGCAACTTCACCAGCCTCCCCGAACGCTCGCGCCAATCGGGCGTGTTGGGAGCCGAATAGATTCCACCGAGCGCATGCATCACGTCGGAAGCGTCGACATCGGCGCGGATTTTTCCCGAAGCGGCGGCCGCCTCGACCAAGCTTCGCATAGCGCCCGAGACACGGCCGGAGGTGTCGGAGAACAGCGTCGAGTTGGTGGTAAGCAGGAGGCGCAGGCTGGTGGCGAGGCCGCGCTTGGTGGCGATGTAGTCGACGAAGCGCTGCATCCAGAACTCCAGCGCGACATCGGCTGGATGATCACGGGCGAGTTCGTCGGCCGCCTGGCAGAGCCCCTCCACCTCGCGGCGGTAGACCACCTCGACGAGGTGCTCACGCGTCGGGAAATGGCGGTAGAGCGTGCCGATGCCGACCCCTGCCCGCTTCGCGATCTCCTCCAGCGAGGCATCGACGCCGTCGGCCGCGAACGCCTGCGCCGCCATCTCGACGAGCTTGTCGCGGTTGCGCTGCGCGTCGGCGCGCAATGGCTTTTGCGCCGAGGCGTCGGGCTTCTCTTCGGCAGATGCTGGTGGCCGCTCGGACAGTTTTTTCTCCACTCTCGCAAATATGGGGCTTGAACCCATGCGGGTCAGCCCCCACGTAAATAAACGGAGGCGCCTCCGTTTTAGTGGAGTAGTCTTATCATATAATCAGGGGAAGCGGTATGTCACGTGTTGGTGAGAGCGTGATCTCCCCCCAAGTGGGGGAGATGGCCGGCAGGCCAGAGGGGGGCGCTGTCCCGCCAGCCTCTCGAGGCTTGGTAAGCGATTCCTCCGAAGACATTTCTCTCAAGAAAAGCAGACCGCCAACGCCGCGTTCCTTCGCGCCCCCCTCTGCCCTGCCGGGCATCTCCCCCACTTGGGGGGAGATTGGCAGCTCCTACGCCCTCGCCCTCCTTCGTGCCTCAGACCTTGCCCCTCTCCTCCCAAGCCCCATTTCCATCCGCCTAGCGTCCAGCAATCGGAGCCCGACGCCCCATGAATGATCAAGTCACCATCAGCCCCACCACCCTCTCCATAAACCTCACCATCAATGGCCGCGACCATGCGCTCGACATCGAGCCGCGCGTCACCCTGCTCGACGCGCTGCGCGAACGGCTCCACCTCACCGGTACCAAGAAGGGCTGCGACCAGGGCCAGTGCGGCGCCTGCACCGTTCATGTCGACGGCCAAAGGGTGCTGGCCTGCCTGACTTTAGCCGCGCAAGTCGAAGGCCGCTCGATCACCACCATCGAGGGGCTGGCCGACGAGGACGGCACGCTCAACGCCGTGCAGGCCGCCTTCCTCGAACAGGACGCCTTCCAGTGCGGCTATTGCACGCCGGGACAGATCATGTCGGCGGTGGCCTGCATCCGCGAGGGCCATGCCGGCTCCGACGAGGAAATCCGCGAATACATGGCCGGCAATCTTTGCCGCTGCGGCGCCTATCCGCACATCGTCGCCGCCGTCCGCCAGGCAGCCAAGGAGCTCCGCTCATGAAAGACTTTTCCTATCTCCGCGCCGACAGCGTCGAGGCCGCGCGCAACGCCGCCGCCCTTCCCGGCGCCATGCTGCTTGCCGGCGGCACGACGCTGGTCGACCTCGCCAAATGCGGCGTCGCCGAGCCCTCAACCGTCATCGACATCAGCCACATCGAGGGACTGAACGCCATCGATGTCAGCGCCGACCGCGCCGTCATCGGCGCGCTGGCCAGGATGAGCCATGTCGCCGACGATGCCGGGGTGAAGAGCTTGTTTCCGGCCGTGTCGGAGGCGCTTTGGCAGGCGGCCTCGGCGCAGCTTCGCAACATGGCGACCATCGGCGGCAACCTGATGCAGCGCACGCGCTGCCCCTATTTCCGCGATCCGCAAAACTTCCCGACCTGCAACAAGCGCGCGCCGGGCAGCGGCTGCTCGGCGATCGGCGGGGGGACGCGCGGCCATGCGGTGCTCGGCACCAGCGAGGCCTGCATCGCCACCTATCCGGGCGACCTCGCCATCGCGCTCGTCGCCTTCGACGCCGAGGTCGATCTCGGCGAGCGCAGGCTGAAGGTGGAAGACTTCTTCCTCGCCCCCGGCGCGACGGCCGAGCAGGAGCACGACATCCGCCCCGGCGAAGTCATCGTGGGAATAGAGATCCCCGGCTCGGCCGCAGCCAGACGCTCGACCTATCTGAAAATCCGCGACCGCCAGTCCTATGAATTCGCGGCGGCAAGCGCCGCGGTCGTGCTGGAGCTCGAAAGCGACGGCCGCGCCATCCGCGACACACGCGTCACGCT
>NZ_RZSL01000265.1:0-8270 GCF_003997355.1 Mesorhizobium sp. M1E.F.Ca.ET.041.01.1.1
ACTGGAAGCAATTCGCGTTGCTAGTGCTTATCAACGCCTTCGTCGGCGGCATGGTCGGCATCGAGCGGACCGTCGTGCCGCTGATCGGCGCGGAGGAGTTCGGCGTCGCTTCCACCACGCTCGTCACCTCCTTCATCGTCAGCTTCGGCGTCGTCAAGGCTTGCGCCAATCTCGTCTCCGGACAGCTTGCCGACACGTGGGGCCGCAAGCGGGTGCTGATCCTCGGCTGGCTGTTCGGCCTGCCGGTGCCTTTCATCATCATCGCGGCGCCGAGTTGGGGCTGGATCGTCGCCGCCAACGCGCTGCTCGGCATCAACCAGGGGCTTGCCTGGTCGATGACGGTGATCATGAAGGTCGATCTGGTCGGGCCGAAATCGCGCGGGCTCGCCGTCGGCCTCAACGAGTTCGCCGGCTATCTCGCCGTCGGCATCACCGCTTTTCTCACCGGCTATCTGGCAAGCCGCTACGGGCTGCGCCCGGTGCCGATCTATCTCGGCGTCGGCTATGCGATCCTCGGCGCCGCGCTGTCGATCCATCTGGTGCGCGACACACGCGAGCATGTGCGGCTGGAACTGGCCAACCATCCCAAAGCTGCTTCCCCGCTCAGCTTCCGCGAGATCTTCTTGCTGACCTCCTTTCGCGACCGCAACCTGTTCGCGGCCTCGCAGGCCGGCCTGGTGAATAATCTGAACGACGGCATGAGCTGGGGGCTCTTTCCGCTCTTCTTCGTCGCCAATGGGCTCGGCGTCGAGCGGATCGGCATCCTCAAGGCGGTCTATCCTGCCGTCTGGGGCGTGTTCCAGGTCGCGACCGGGCCGCTCAGCGATCAGTGGGGCCGCAAGGGCCTGATCGTCGCCGGCATGTGGGTGCAGGCGGCGGGGCTTCTCACCACCGCCATGACGCGCGATTTCGGCTGGTGGCTGCTGGCGAGCCTGCTTCTCGGCCTCGGCACGGCGATGGTCTATCCCAGCCTGATCGCTGCGGTATCGGACGCCTCGCATCCCTCCTGGCGGGCGCGCTCGCTTAGCGTCTACCGCTTCTGGCGCGACCTCGGTTACGCGATCGGGGCATTGTCGGCGGGGCTGATCGCCGACTTCTTCGGCTTCTCCGCGGCGATCGTGGCGATTGCGGCGCTGACCTTCCTGTCGGGTGTGATCGTGGCGGTGGCGATGCGGGAGACAACAGCGTTAACGCCGGCACGAGGCGACGACCAGCGGTGAAAGCCTGAGCTTGGTACCGCGTAGAAGAGTCCAGCTTTGCTCGCACTACGGCAGGAGTTGACCCGGATGGCACCTCAAAGCCCGCCGACAGAGGGCAGCAAGGCCATGGCCAGTCTTCCTGAAAACTCTCGTTCTCGCAGGGCATTTGAGGTATCCTTGTCCTCTTAAAAGCGTGCTGCGTCCTCCGGTTTGCCCTGGGGAGGTGCCAAATGCGCAGGCTCCTGCTTTTCATTGCACCACTGCTTGTATGCTCCCCGATTGAATTGCGCGCCGCCGCCATTCACGACGCCGCGAAGAACGGCGATGTCGCGGCGATCACGGCAGCGCTCGACGCAGGTGCCGGCATCGACGAGAGCGATGGAGACGCAACGCCGCTCTATTTTGCGGTCATGATGGGCCATATCGAAGCAGCAAAACTGCTCATAGAACGTGGTGCGGACGTCAACGCCCAGACGACTTGGGGTCGCCCGCTGATGGCGGCTATGGGGAAACGCAAGATCGATCTGTTAAAGCTTTTGCTGGAGCATCACGCAGATCCCAATTCGGACCGTGACGGCGAATCCGCCCTTCATGTCGCCGTCATTCTCGGCTGCCTCGACTGCGTGAAGGTACTGGTCGAGGCCGGCGCGGACGTGAATGCGAAGACAAATGACGGTAAGACACCGCTCCATCTGGCAAAACGCCGGGGGCAACGCGAAATTGCCGACTATCTGATGTCGCACGGCGTCGTCTTGCCAACACCAGCCCCGATCTCGATGAAGTTGGCTTCTGCCGATGTCGAGAAAGGCCGAACCTACTTCACCCGTGTGTGTCACGGTTGCCACAATGCCGAGCCACAGGGAGGGAACAAAACGGGACCGAACTTGTGGGGCGTCGTCGGCCGCGACAAGGCATCTATGGCAAATATGGATTATTCGGACGCCTTGCTGGGCTGGGAAGGCGCGTGGACGTATGAGGATCTGAACAGATATCTGTACGGGCCCATGCTCACCACGCCGGGCGTTAAGATGGAGATGCCTGGTGTTCCGGACGAGACCGAACGAGTCGACCTGATCGCGTATTTGCGCACACTCAGTGACAAGCCGATCCCGCTACCTTGAATCGATAATCTCTTGTGCAACGACTGTTACGGGTCAGCGCTGCCTCGTCTCCCGACTCAAATTGTTCAAATGTTCACCTTTGGCGATCCTAGGAAGGCCACCGGCCCGGCGGCATCGCACGCCAATGAAACGGTCACCGGCCATCGCACACCTTTGACCGCATTTGGCGCTACCAAGTTGTTGTGCCAGCGGGCACTCAACGGCAGTTCGCCGCCCATTGCATGGATTCGCCTTGGGTACCAAGCGTCAGACGTTCACCACTAGCAGCGTCGCGTTTACGATATCCGAAGCTTCGTGCTGCCAGAGGTACACCCTTCCGGTACTATGGCGCCGGGTGCCTTTCTCGGGGTCGTTCATGAACAACTCGATGCGCATGCCGTGGGTGGACACGGCAAAAGGTCTTTCGATCATCCTGGTGGTGATGATGTATTCCGCCTACAACACCGGTGAATACACCGGCGGCGTCGGCTTCCTCCATTACGCCATCGGCTTTGCGACGCCTTTCCGCATGCCGGAATTCTTTCTGATCTCAGGCCTTTTCCTGTCGCAGGTGATCGACCGGCCATGGCGGCGCTATATCGACCGGCGCGTCGTGCATTACCTCTATTTCTACGTGCTGTGGGCGATCATCTCGATCGGGCTGAAGATCGGCATCTTCAGCCGCGATCCAGCCGGCATGCTGCACGACCTCGCGATGGCCGTCGTCCAGCCCTATGGCGTGCTGTGGTTCATCTACATGCTGGCGGTGTTCGGCATCGTCATCCGCATACTGCGTGAGCTTCGCGTGCCGCACTGGATCGTTATCTTGGCTGCTGCCGCGCTGCAGATGTGGGCGCCGCGTCCAGATAGCTATGTCTTCGAGCAGTTCGCGGCTTATTTCGTGTTCTTCTATCTCGGCTTCGTCATGGCGCCGCTGGTGTTCCGGCTCGTTGCGTGGACGCAAGTCCGTCCGGCGATCGCCGTCGCCGGCCTGGTCGTGTGGGCGATCGTCAACGGCCTGCTCGTCTATTCGCCGGGTTATGCCGTTCAACCGGTCGGCATGCAGATGGGCCTGGCGGCCTGGCCGCCGCTGCATCTTGCGCTGGCCGTCGCGGGCGCGGTGGCGCTTTGCGTGCTGGGTGGCTTCCTGTCGAAATTCGCTTCGATGGAATGGCTGCGGTGGCTCGGAGAGCATTCGCTGGTCGTCTATGTCGCCTTCACCATCCCAATGTCGATCTTCCGCGGTCTGGCGCTCGCCAGCGGCCTCCTGACCGACACCGGCATGCTGAGCCTCGCGGTCCTGCTCGTCTCGGTCATCAGCCCGGTAGTGCTCTACTTCATCGTCAAGCGCACCGGCTTGGGAAACTTCCTGTTCGAGCGGCCGGCCTGGGCGCATATCGACAGGCCGAATGCCGGCCAGGTCTCAAACAAGGGCGTTGCCCGGCCGGCGCGCGAGGCGGCCTGAGGCCGCCTGTTTCGTCTCGGTCAGCCGCCGGCTACGGTTGCTTGCCAGCGTGTCCGGGACGGCGCACGGCCTTGATCTTGCCGCTGCTGCCGCCGCCGCAGAAGAAGCAGCCGCCACCATCGGATTCCAGTCCAGACACACCGGAGGGCATCGCTACCTCCTGCAGCACGTCGCCGGTCTCGGGATCGATGCGCAGCAGGTCGCCCTCCTCGCCTTCCCAGGTGGCGTGCCAGAGCTCGCCGTCGACCCAGGTGACGCCCGTGACGACGCGCTTCGACTCGATGGTGCGGATCACCTTGCCCGTTTCAGGATCGATCTGATGGATCTTGTGCGCCCTGTATTCGCCGACCCAGAGCGAACCTTCGGCCCAGGCCATGCCTGAATCGCCGCCATTGCCGGGGGCCGGGATGGTGGCGACGACCTTGCCGGTCTTCGGGTCGACCTTGTGGATGCGGTCCTCGGCGATCTGGTAGAGGTGCTCGCCGTCGAAGGCGGTCCCGGCATGCGAGGCGACGTCGATCGATCGCACGACCTTGCCGCTCTCCGGGTCAAGCGCCTTCAGCTTGTCGCCGGTGGCGAACCAGACATTCTTGCCGTCGTAGGTGACGCCATTGACGCGCTCGGCGTCCGGAAAGGGTCCATATTCGCGCAGGATCTCGGCAGCGGCTCGTTTCATTTTCGATCTCCATCTGAACAATGGCCGGGAGACTAGTCGCTCGGCAGCGGACCCGGGAGTAACAACACAGTCGGGAATCCGGTCATCGGCGGCATCATCCAGCGGCGCGCCCTGCCGCGGCCGACCGCCTGCACCTTGCTTGCCGTCGAAAGCTCTTCCAGCGCCCGCTGCACGGTGCGCGCGCTGGCGCCGAGCGCGATCGCCAGCGC
The DNA here is from genome assembly GCF_003997355.1 of Mesorhizobium sp. M1E.F.Ca.ET.041.01.1.1. Classification (NCBI taxonomy): domain Bacteria; kingdom Pseudomonadati; phylum Pseudomonadota; class Alphaproteobacteria; order Hyphomicrobiales; family Phyllobacteriaceae; genus Mesorhizobium; species Mesorhizobium sp. M1E.F.Ca.ET.041.01.1.1. The sequence continues at coordinate 4,650 of NZ_RZSL01000265.1, forward strand.
CGAGCTCGACCAAGACTCGCCGTCGGCGAGGAAGGCGAGCACAGCGCCGTGCTCCTCCTCGACAGGCGGCGCCAGCACCGCGACCTCGGCGGCGTTCAGCGGCGTGAGGGCGAAGCCGGCCGCCGTCGCGTTGATTTCGGCCAGCGCGCCCAATTCGGCGCGCAGCCGGCCCATCTCGACCCTGAGCCGCGCACGATGCGATTCATCGGCGTGCCTGGCCCTGAAGGCGCGTCTCAGCAGTACCTCCCGCGACGCATCGGCCGGCCAGGCTTCGGCCAGCGTGCGCGCCAGCGCGAACAGCACCGGCCGCGTCGCCAGCGAGACCACCGTATCGGCCTTGCGCACGACGTTGCGGCAGGCGTCGACTATGAGCGTCCCGGATGCCAGCAGCATCTCGACCTCATCGAGCAACAGCGCTTTCTCCGCGCCTCGCGCGACGAGCCGCGCCACGGGCGAATTCATCACCATCGCCGCGCTTTCGACCTCGGCCTTCAACGCGGGAATGTTGGCCTGGTAGGCCGCGAGCGACGCCCGGCCGAGCGCCGAGCGTGCCACCTTCGTCCTCAGACGCCTGACCGCGATGCCGGCGGCGGCGAGCTCGTGGGCGACGCGGGCGACCGGCGGCAGCGGCGCCGGATCGAAGCCGGCAAGCAGGCGTTCGGCCTCGTCGAGCCGGCCGATCAGGATCAGGCGCCGCGCCTCGAGGCTTCCGGCATAGGCCGCGTTCACACGGTCGCCATGCGATTGAAGCGTCGCTCGGGCGGCCCGCAACGCCTTCTCCGGCCAGCCGAGATCGCGCGAGACGAGCGCGATCTCGGCCTCGGCGACGACACAGCGGGCTCGCGCCACCGCCTCTTTCGGGCTGAAGGCGCGGGCGGCGCTCTTCAACAGCGCCTTGGCCTTGGCGAAGTCGCCGAGCTGCGCCATGGCGATGCCGCGCAGCGCCAGCGCCGGCGCGTCGTCGCGCAGAGCGACGCGCTTCAGGGCGCCGAGCGGGTCACCCGATGCCAACGCGCGGCCGGCGGCGTTGATCAGCGAGTCCATGCAGTGCCTGCTTCTGTGCCTGCCGGATCAAATCGCGTCACACTTGTAACTCTCACCATCGCGCCGTCCGGCCCTATGTCTGTCCTCGTCACCCTCAACCAAACCGAAAGAATGAGCAATGACCCAGCAAATGCACACACCACCGGTCGTTTCGCGAGAGGCCTGGGAAGGCGCGCACGAGGAGATGCTCGTGAAGGAAAAGACCATGACCCGCGCCCGCGACGCTTTAGCCGCCGAACGCCGCCGCATGCCGTGGATGGCGGTCGAGAAGGACTATGTGTTCGAAGGCCCGAACGGCAAGGCGAGCCTGCTCGACCTGTTCGAAGGCCGCCGGCAGTTGATCATCTACCGCGCCTTCTTCGAGCCGGGCGTCTATGGCTGGCCGGAACACGCCTGCCGCGGCTGCTCGCTCGGCGCCGACCAGGTCGGCAACCTCGCCCATCTCAACGCCCGCGACACCACGCTCGTCTACGCCTCGCGCGCGCCGCAGGCCGACATTCAGCGGCTGAAGCAGCGGATGGACTGGAAGATGCCCTGGTACACCATCACCGACAGCTGGGATAAGGATTTCGGCGTCGACGAATGGCACGGCCACAACGTCTTCATCCACGACGGCGACCGCATCTTCCGCACCTATTTCGTCAACAATCGAGGCGACGAGGCTTTTGGCACCGTCTGGAGCTATCTCGACGTCACCCCGCTCGGCCGCCAGGAGGTGTGGGAGGACTCGCCCAAGGGCTATCCGCAGACGCAGACCTACAAGTGGTGGAACTGGCACGACAATTACGAAGAAGGCGCCGCGCCCGACCAGAGATGGGTCGAGGTGTCGGATGCCGGCGAAGCAGCGTTCCGCAACAAGGACGCCTGAGCGCGAAGCGACTCTGGCGGCGCCAGCCGCGCCGCCAGAGCCGATCTCCGCAAGCCTTGAAAATCAGACCATTTGCAGGTGGATGAGATGAGCATCGAGAACTCGGATTTCACCATCGAAAGGACGAATACCCCTAGCCCTTCCGCCCTGAGCGGCTTCGGCCTCGCCGACTGGCTCTGCCTCGCTGCGGCGCCGACCTTCGCGATCATGGCGCTGCTGACGGCCGCCTATGGCAGCCACGACATGATGTGCATATCCGGGGCTGAAGCCTCCGTGCTCGGCGGCATGGTGCCGATGTATCTTCTGATGGCGGCTTTCCACCTGGCGCCCTGGCTGCGGCTGGTGGGAAAGCGGGAATGAGATTTGACGTTGCAGCTTATGACCGCCGTACCCGCCCAAGTGTCCGCTAAGCGCCAGAAGCGACCAGTTCTCGAATGACCGCAGTGCGGCCGTCTGGACTCGGCGCGCGATTCCGACTTCAGCGAACGAAGTTGTGACACGCCATTCAAGTGACGCATCGCTTCGCCAATTGCGCTCCAATAACATCCGAGACACTCGCGCTTGCCGAAGGGGCTGTCGGCCCTGACAGGATTAGCGTAAGCTAATGTCCACAAGGGGTGCACACATGCACCGTGTCATCGCCATAGCGATCATAGTTCTCGCGGCCGTGTTCAGTTCCGCGAGGGCCGAGGTGCTGATCGGGGTCTCGGCTGCCATGACAGGACGGCTTGCCTGGATCGGCGAGCAGGGGCAGCGCGGCGCGGAGATGGCGGTGGCCGACGTCAACGCGGCGGGCGGCGTGCTCGGCCAGAAGGTGAGGCTCATCTCGGTCGACGATTTCTGCGATCCCGAGCAAGCGGTCGCGGCCGCCCAGAAGCTGGTGGCTGACGGGGTGGTGCTCGTCGTCGGGCATTATTGCTCTGGGGCCTCGATCCCCGCATCAAAAGTGTACGCGGAGGCGGGCGTCGTCGAAATATCCCCAGGCTCGACCAATCCGCAGCTGACCGAACAGGGCCGTAGCAATGTCTTCCGCACCATTGGCCGCGACGACGCGCAAGGTTTCATCGCCGGCAACTACCTTGCCGATCGCTGGGGCGACAAGAAGATTGCAATCCTTCACGACAATTCGACCTATGGAAAGGGTCTCGCCGACGAGACCAGGAAGCAGCTGAACAAACGGGGCGTGACTGAAGCTGTTTACGACGCATACGCGCCCGGGAAGGACGACTATTCAGCCGAGGTCGCTGCGTTGCAAGCCGCCGGCGTCTCTGCCTTGTATGTGGGTGGGTATCATGCCGACGTTGCGCTGATCGCTCGCGCCGCACACGACCGTGGCTACACGGTCCAGCTCATATCCGGAGATGCCTTGGCCACCGAGGAATTCGCCCTGATCGCAGGCTCAGCGGCGGAGGGAACCCTGTTCACCTTCCCGGCGGACCCGCGGCGAAATGCCGGCGCGGCCGCAATCGTGGAGCAGTTCCGTGCGGAGAACTTCGAGCCCGCGGGCTACACGCTGTTGAGCTACTGCGCGGTTCAGGTCTGGGCTCAGGCGGTCGCGAAGGCAGGTTCGCTGGAGCCGAAGGCGGTCAAAGCAAATCTGCACGAACGACAATTCGACCACGTCATTGAAAGGGTCAACTACAACGACAAGAGTGACCGCACGAGGCAGAACTGGGTTTGGTACGAATAGCAAGGCGACAAGGACCTGC
>NZ_RZSL01000266.1:0-8224 GCF_003997355.1 Mesorhizobium sp. M1E.F.Ca.ET.041.01.1.1
GCTCTGGGAAAAGAAAAGCAGCGCAAAGCCGGCGTCCATGGCCACGGCTTCCGCCGCGACCATCCGGGCGAAGGCGGTTGCGTCGGGCTCATCCGTGGTGAGCGCCGAGAGGCCGCAAGCATAGTGCGTCCGTGAGTTGGCCAGCGACTTCCTCCCTGCATTTCCTCCGACGCTTTTTTGTATGCGTTCAGCCCGCTTGCGTCGAAAGGCATTGTTGTCTTCAACCGCCATTTTGGCAATGGCGGGCCTCGTGCTGCATGACCGAAAGTACAATATGCGGAGTTTCGGACGAACTGCATTCTCGCAGCGTGGCGCTTTGGGGCACTTCTTCCGGTGCATTATACGGTATAGGAATAGCGGATAGCCGGGGGCAGCCGGGCAATAACCCGCGCCGGGACTACCAAGGTAATACCTAGGGAGGATTCATGTCGGACATATCGTTGATGGTAAACGGAAAGCGAGTCAGCGGCGTTGCCGAAGACCGAACGCTTCTGGTTTATTTCTTGCGGGAGAATCTCGGTCTCACCGGGACGCATGTCGGTTGCGACACCTCGCAATGCGGAGCCTGCGTCGTGCTTGTCGACGGCAAGGCGGTGAAGTCCTGCACGATGCTCGCGGCGCAGGCCTCGGGTTCGAGCGTCGTGACGATCGAGGGGCTGGCAAACGGCGCCGATCTGCATCCGGTGCAGGCAGCCTTCAGGGAGCATCACGGTCTGCAGTGCGGTTTCTGCACGCCGGGCATGATCATGACGGCGACGGACATGATCGCGCGCCATCCGGAAGGCCTCGACGAGGCCACCGTGCGCTCCGAGCTTGAGGGCAACATCTGCCGCTGCACCGGCTACCACAACATCGTCAAGGCGATCCTCGCCGCATCGCAAGCGATGGCGAAGGGATCGAAGGGCAAGGCCAAGCAAGCTGCGTGAGGCCCGAGCGAGTAGCGAATAGGGAGTAGCGAGTAGCCGGTCTCTGTTTGGGCGGCCTCCACTCCAATCGTTCCCTACTCGCTATTCGCTACTCACTACTCGCTGTTTACGGGAGGAATTTCCGCAATGGGTATCGAAGGTGTCGGCGCTCGCGTGGCGCGCAAGGAAGACAAGAGGTTCATCACCGGCGGCGGCCGTTATGTCGACGATATGGTGGTTCCCGGCATGAAGCATGCCGCGTTCGTGCGCAGCCCGCACGCGCACGCGCAGATCAAGAAGATCGATGTGAAGAAAGCTCAAGGCATGCCCGGCGTCATCGGCGTGCTGACCGGCAAGGAACTCAAGGCCGACGGCATCGGCAACCTGATCTGCGGCTGGATGATCCATTCCAAGGACGGCTCGCCGATGAAGATGGGCGCCTGGTCGCCGCTCGCCGTCGACAAGGTGCGCTATGTCGGCGACGCCGTCGTCATCGTCATTGCCGACACCAAGGGCCAGGCGCGCGATGCGGCGGAGGCGGTCGAGATCACCTACAAGGAACTGAAGGCTGTGGTCGATGCCACCAAGGCGCTTCAGCCGGGCGCGCCGCAGATCCATGCCGAGGCCGAGAACAATCTGATCTTCGACTGGGAGATCGGCAACGGCAAGGCAACCGATGCCGCGATCAAGTCGGCGGCACATGTCACGCGCATGAAGATCGTCAACAACCGGCTGGTGCCGAATGCGATGGAGCCAAGGGCAGCGCTTGGCCACTACGACAAGGCCGAGGACCACTACACCTGCTGGACGACGTCGCAGAATCCGCATGTCGCGCGGCTGGTGATGAGCGCCTTCTACAATGTCGCGCCGGAGAACAAGCTGCGCGTCATTGCGCCGGATGTCGGCGGCGGCTTCGGCTCCAAGATCTACATCTATCCGGAGGAGATCGTCTGCCTCTGGGCGTCGAAGAAGACCGGCGTGCCCGTCAAATGGGTCGCCGACCGCACCGAAAGCTTCCTCGCCGACGCGCATGGCCGCGATCATGTCTCGATGGTGGAAATGGCGTTCGACAAGGACAACCGGATCACCGGGCTCAAAGTCGACACGATAGCCAATCTCGGCGCCTATATGTCGCTGTTCTCGTCCTGCGTGCCGACCTATCTCTACGCCACGCTGCTGTCGGGCCAGTACGATATCCCGGCCATCCACGCCAATGTGCGCACCGTCTACACCAACACCGCCCCCGTCGATGCCTATCGCGGGGCAGGGCGGCCGGAAGCCACATACCTTCTGGAACGCACGATGGAGACGGCCGCGCGCGAGCTCGGCGTGACGCCCGCCGAGCTGAGGCGCAAGAACTTCATCACCTCCTTCCCGCACCAGACGCCGGTAATCCTCAGCTACGACGCGGGCGACTATAACGCTTCGCTCGACGCCGCGATGAAGGCGGCCGACTATGCCGGCTTCACCAAGCGAAAGGCGGATGCCGCCAAGCGCGGCAAGCTGCGCGGCATCGGCATGAGCTGCTACATCGAGGCCTGCGGCCTCGCGCCGTCGGCGGCGGTCGGTTCGCTCGGCGCCGGCGTCGGCCTTTGGGAATCGGCGGAAGTGCGCGTCAACGCCGTCGGCACCATCGAGGTGCTGACCGGCTCGCACAGCCATGGCCAAGGCCATGAGACGACCTTCGCGCAGCTGGTCAACCAGCGTTTCGGCGTGCCGATCGATTCGGTTTCGATCGTCCACGGCGATACCGACAAGGTGCAGATGGGCATGGGCACCTACGGTTCGCGTTCCGGCGCCGTCGGCATGTCCGCCATCGCCAAGGCGCTCGACAAGGTCGAGGCCAAGGCGAAGAAGATCGCTGCCCATCTGCTCGAGGCCGACGAGGGCGACATCGTCATCGAGAATGGCGAGGTCAAGGTTGCCGGCACCGACAAGAGCCTGCCCTGGTTCCAGGTGGCGCTTGCCGCCTACACCGCCCACAATCTGCCGGCAGGCATGGAGCCCGGCTTGAAGGAAACCGCGTTCTACGATCCCTCGAACTTCACCTTCCCGGCAGGCTGCTACATCTGCGAGGTCGAGATCGATCCGGAGACCGGCCTGACGGAGATCGTCCAGTTCGTCGCGGCGGACGATTTCGGCAACATCATCAATCCGATGATCGTCGAAGGGCAGGTGCATGGCGGTATCGCGCAAGGCGTCGGCCAGGCGCTGCTGGAAGGCGCGCATTATGACGCGAACGGGCAACTGCTGACGGCGAGCTACATGGACTACACCATGCCGCGCGCCGACGATCTGCCGTCGTTCAAGGTCTCGACCTCGAACACGCCGTGCCCAGGCAATCCGCTCGGCATCAAGGGTTGCGGCGAGGCCGGCGCGATCGGTTCGCCGCCGGCGGTGATCAACGCCATCACCGATGCGCTCGGCGTCGTCGATATCGCCATGCCGGCGTCGCCGTCGACCGTATGGTCGGCGATCCGCGCCAAGAAGCACTGAAATGAAGCGAATATGGAATAGGGAGTAGCGAATAGGGGAAAGCGCGATGCGAAGGGATTGGTCCTATTCGCTATTCGCTACTCGCTATTCGCTCTTTCCCCGAAGGGAGGAAGACAAATGTACTCGGTCAACTACCATCGCGCCGCCTCTGTCGCTGAGGCCGCCAAGCTGTTGAAGAGCGGCGATGCCAAGCTTCTGTCCGGCGGCATGACGCTGATCCCCGCCATGAAGACGCGGCTCGCGGCGCCTTCCGATCTGGTCGACGTGTCGCGGCTGAAGGACCTGCAGGGCGTCAAGGTGTCCGGCAAGACGGTCACCATCGGAGCGGCGACGACGCATTACGACGTTTCCAATGACGAGAAGCTGAAGAAGGCCTGTCCGGCGCTTGCCCATATGGCTTCGCTGATCGGCGATCCGGCGGTGCGTCACAAGGGCACGATCGGCGGCTCGATCGCCAACAACGATCCGGCGGCCGACTATCCGGCGGCGCTGCTGGCGCTGGGAGCGACCATCGTCACCAACAAGCGCCAGATCGCGGCCGACAAGTTCTTCAAGGGCCTGTTCGAGACGGGGCTGAAGGAGGGCGAGATCATCACGGCGGTGACCTTCACCGCGCCTGCCAAGGCGGCCTACCAAAAGTTCCGCAACCCGGCCTCGCGCTATGCGATCGTCGGCGTGTTCGTGACCAAGGGCAAGGATGGGGTCAGGGCCGCGGTGACCGGCGCCGGCGACGACGGCGTCTTCCGCTCCAAGGAAATCGAGGCGGCGCTGGCGAAGAAATTCGACGCCTCGGCGCTCGACGGCCTGAAAGTGCCGGCAAAGGGGCTGATGAGCGATATCCATGCCTCTGCCGACTACCGCGCCAATCTGATCGCGGTGATGGCGAAGCGCGCGGTGGCCGCTGCCAACGCTTGAACGCTGCTGCCTGGATGAAAAGGAGAGGGGCCGTCGCGGCCCTTTTTCTTTTGTATTTGCAGCTACTTGGCAGGAGCTGCCTGAGAATTCATGCCTTCGCACTTGCACAAGATTATCCCGCATTGCAAAATAAGCGCGGCGGGAAACGAAGCGGTTCCCGGGCGCGGCTATCCGTGCCGGGGCCTCCGTGTTGCGAAGGGACGGCATGACCGACATCTCCGCGACGGCCGGCGCCCTGCCACGGGCCGCAGCCGACAAAGCGGCACGAACCAGGCTGGCCTATCTCGACGGCTGGCGCGGCCTGTCGATTGCGCTGGTGCTGATCGGCCACTTCTTCCCGGTTCCGGGAATCAATCTCGGGGTCCTCGGCGTCGAGTTCTTCTTCGTGCTCAGCGGTCGGCTGATGGGCGAGATACTGTTCATCGAACGCTTTCCGCTGAAGAAATTCTTCAAGCGCCGCTTCTCGCGCATCTATCCGGCGCTGCTGGTATTCGTGGCCACCGCAATGATCGGGCTCGCCGGCACGTTCATTGCCTTCAAGTGGAAGGCGGCGCTGACGGCGCTGACCTTCACCTATAACTATGCCGGCATTCTCGTTAACCGCGCCGGTGCGCTCGACCATATCTGGTCGCTCGCCATCGAGGAGCATTCTTATGTCATCCTGGCGCTGATCAGCGTGGTGGTGTCAGGGCGCGCCAATGTCGTGCGGCTGCTTGTGGCATTGTCATTGCTGGCAATGGCCAACGGCGCCATCTCATACTGGGTTCTCGGCATGGACTACGAGACCAGCTACTGGCGCACCGACGTGCACATCGCTTCGATCCTGCTGTCGGCCGCGATCTGCCTGCTCAAGGCCGACGGACGGTTGCCGGCCTTCGTGAGGAACCAGCATGTGGCGCTGGCGGCGGCCGCGGGCGCGGTGCTGCTGTTCCTCGATCCGGTGCCGACGCCTGTGCATTACATTCTCGGCGTGCCGCTGCTGGCGCTTGCGGTCAACGCGCTCGACTTCGCCGGCGGTTACCTGACCGGATTGCTGTCGTCGCGGCCGATGGTGATGCTCGGGCTGTGGTCCTATTCGCTCTATCTCTGGCAGCAGCCCTTCTACAAATTCGTCTATGACCGGGACAGCGCGCCGATCCCAATGCTGGCCGCGGTCTTCGCCTGCGCGCTGGCGAGCTACTACATCGTCGAAAAACCGGCGCGAGGCTGGCTCAACCGCAATTGGTGAATGTGGGTCAGACCTGGCTGCCCTTCCGCGCGGCGAGATAGCGCCGAAGCCCCGCTTCGCCGCGCGGCGTGGTCCAGCGGTGGTTCCAGGCGAATGCCGGCCTGAGCAACGGCGCCAGGAGTTTGAGGATCGGCCTCTCCACCGTGACCTGCCAGATCAAGTCGACGTGCGTACCGGTTCCAGACGGCGACAATTCGGCCCGCCACAGGCCGTCGAAATCGCCGAAGGTCTTCACCACCACCAGACGGCCTGGCTCGAGCTCGGCGGCCTCGATGACGAAGTTCAACTCGTAGGGCAGGGCGCCTCGCGCCCTGGCTCTGGCCCGCGAGCCGACAACACCCTTGCCCTTCCTGTCGAGGGGCTTGACTTCCTTGTAGGCGTCGCCCCACCAGAGCGGCAGCAACTCGGCGTCGGACAATACGTCCCACACTTCCTGCGGCGTCCCCTCCGGGATGTCCCAGCTTTCGTCGAAGCGGAAGACGTTGCTTGGCATGATGCCGCACCCCCAGCCTGCGGAGCACTCACATTAGCTGCAGCTTGTTTTGGTGGCCAGTGGCCGTTCAGCCGGTGATGGGTTTGGCGTAATAACGCACCGACTTCTTGCCGCCATGAATCACGGCATCGCCGACCTCGGCAAAGCCAAGCGCGGCGTGGAAGGCATCCGAGGCGGGGTTCGGCGGATCGGCATTGACCTCGCAGGTGACGATCGTGTGGCCGGCGCGCCGGGCATGGTCGAACAGATCCTCGTAGAGGCGCCGGGCATGGCCGCGGCCGCGCGCCTCGGCCGCTACAACCACCCGGTCGACATAGACGAAGCGCGGATAACGCTCGCGAAACCAGAGAAAATTCGGGCTGTCGTAGCGGGCGTTCTGATCGAAGCACATGATGAAGGCTTCGAGAGCACCGATGCGGCGCGTGTAGAAAGCCTGGCCGATAAGGAACGACAACCGCTCCGGCTCCAGCCAGGACAATTCGGCCGCATGTTCGTTGTTGAGGGCAAGGATGGCGGCCTCGGCAGCAGGCGAGACGCGTTCGATCGGCAGCCGATCCTTCGACATCGTTTCTTCCGGCATCAGGCCCTCGCGGCCGCGATGGTGGCCGCCACCTGGGTCTGGTCGGTCACCGTGGTGCGATATTCACGGTCGAGGTCGGTGCCACCCATGCCGACATGCGGGTTGCGGTAGCGCATGGCGCTCGGCACGTCGGCAAGCGCGGCGAAATGCATTTCGCTCAGCGCCGTTCGCCTCAGGACTTCACCGATATTGTCGGGCGCCAGCGCGCCGCAGCCAAGGATGATGATGCGCCCGCCCGCCTGGCGAACAAGCTGCGCGAGCAGATCGGCGCCTTCCAGCGCTGTGTCACGCTGGCCGCTGGTCAGCACGCGGCCGACCTTGCAGCGGATCAGCGCTTCGAGCGCCTCGGCTGGGTCCCGCGTCATGTCGAAGGCGCGATGGCAGGTGACGTTGAGCGGGCCGGCTGCCTGCGTCAGCTCGCTCATGCGCAGCTCGTCGACGGCGCCGTCAGCGGTCAGGCAGCCGACCACGACGCCGGCTACGCCGAGATCGCGCAGGGCGCCGACATCGGCAAGCATCGACCGATATTCGGCCTCGCTGTAGAGGAAATCGCCGCCGCGCGGACGCACGATGACATGAAAAGGGATGGTCGCGCGTTCGAGTGCGGCGCGCACCGTGCCGAGGCTCGGCGTGATGCCGCCTTCGACGAGGCTGGCGCAGAGCTCGACCCGGTCGGCGCCGGCGGCCTGAGCGGCGAGCAGGCCGTCAATGCCCTCGACGCAGATTTCGATCAGGGGTTTTGGGGCGTCGGTCACCAGTATCCATCCAGCCTGCAAGAGAGACCAGCCCTAGCATCGCGGCGATTGCCGCGGAAGCCGCTTCGATCGGTCCAGCGCGGGCTGTCGTCGAATTTGACGCAGAGCAATGCGGCATCGCGCCGCCGGCTATACGGATTGGCTTTTCTTCAACCTTGGGGACTTGGAAATGACATCTCATGAAACGGCCAGACGCAGCGTGCCAGGCACGATCGTCTCCATTTCGTCCATGGGAGCCGCCGCGACGGAAAGGGCTTCCGCCGCAAACTTGAACGAAAGCCCGATCATGACGGGCTTCCGGCGCTGGGAGGCGCTCAGGGATTCGATCTCCTTCGATATTTCCGACAATGATCTGAAACGCGTCTACCACGACATGTCCAAGATCGTGGAAGGCATGCTCGCAACTCCCGCCACAACCCCCCAGGAGTTCGCGGCGCAGTTCATGGCCGTTTGCAGCGGTGATGAGATCGAATACCGGCAGGCTGCCCGCAAGCTTCACGCATACGCGCAAGCCCTCGTCGGCGTGGTGGTGCAATGAGCAACTACCGCCAGCGGTACCAGTCCGCGTCAATGCGTTCGGTCAGTTCTGCAAGATCGTGTTCTTGGCGCCTTGTTCGACCTGGTCGATCACCAGGAGCTTGACCGGGTCGGCGCCGATATTGGTGGCCTGGTGCCATTGGCCGATCATCTCGACGATGAAGTCGCCGGTTTTGTAGGTGTTGCTGGCGCCGGTCTCGACATTGGTGACCTTAAGCGTTCCGGCCTCGACATAGGCGTAGCGCGGGAAGGGGTGCTTGTGCACCGGCAAGGTCGCGCCCGGCGCGATCTGATAGGCCGAAACCTGAACCTCGA
>NZ_RZSL01000267.1:0-8203 GCF_003997355.1 Mesorhizobium sp. M1E.F.Ca.ET.041.01.1.1
GCTGGCGGCGCTGCGCAGCTGGGGCCGGCGCGGCAATGCGCTCGGCGCGCTGTCGGTCGGCTCCTACCTTCTCGCCGAGGCCGGGCAGCTCGACGGCTATCGCTGCACCATCCACTGGGAGAACCGCGCCGGCTTCATGGAGCGCTTCCCCGACATCAACTGCACCGGCAACGTCTTCGAGATCGACCGCAAGCGCTACACCTGCGCCGGCGGCACCACCTCGATCGACCTGATGCTGGAGATCGTGCGCGGCGATTTCGGCTCCAACCTCGCCAATGGCGTCGCCAACCAGTTCCAGCACGAGCGCATTCGCTCGGCCGGCGACCGCCAGCGCGTCGGACCCGAGCGGGATCTCACCGGCAAGTCGGAGAAGCTCAGGCGCATCGTCGAGCTGATGGCCGACCATCTCGATGAACCGCTGTCGGCGGTGCAACTCGCCAAGTCGGCGGGTCTGTCGGTGCGCCAGGTCGAGCGCCTGTTCCTGCGCCACCTGAGCGTTACGCCCGGCCGCTACTACATGCGGCTGAGATTGGAGCGGGCACGCGAACTGCTGCGCCAGACCAACATGCCGATCCTCGACGTGGCGATCGCCACCGGCTTCACCTCGCACTCCTATTTCGCGCAGAGCTACCGGCTGCAGTTCGGCCGCCCGCCGTCGGAAGAGCGCCGCACCACCTACTGAGTGACTTTGCTGGCCGTCGGGCTTGTCTCCAGAGGCCGCCTCAAATAGCTTTCCCGGCGCGGACAGGGGGCTCACTCAGGAGATTTTCATGGCGGGACTGGCACGGAGCGTCGCTGCGGCGATCCTCCTTTTGTCGACGACCACATTTGGCTTTGCCGCCAACAAGGTCATCATCATTCTCGACGCATCGGGCTCCATGTGGGCCCAGATCGACGGCAAACCGAAGCTGGAGATCGCGCGCGAATCGCTGCGCACGGTGCTGCAGTCGGTGCCGGCCGACGACGAGATCGGCTTCATGGCCTACGGCCATCGCCAGAAAGGCAGCTGCGAGGACATCGAGCTGATCGTGCCGCCCCAGGCGGGCTCGGCAAGCGCGATTTCGGCCGCCGCCGACAGCATGAAATTCCTCGGCAAGACGCCGCTGACGGCAGCCGTCAAGCAGGCGGCGGAAGCGCTCAGATACACCGAGGACAAGGCCACCGTCGTCCTCATCACCGATGGGCTCGAGACCTGCGGCGGCGACCCTTGCGCGCTCGGCAAGGAGCTGAAGGAAACCGGCGTCGACTTCACCGCCGACGTGGTCGGCTTCGGCCTGACCGCCGACGAAGGCAAGCAGATCGCCTGCCTCGCCGAAAACACCGGCGGCAAATACATCCAGGCCTCCGACGAGAGGGCGCTGCAGGAAGCGCTGGTCGAGACCGTCGCGGCGCCGCTTCCCGCGCCTGAGCCTGCTCCGGCCCCCGCACCGGCGCCTGCGCCCGAATCCGCCAAGCCTGAATTCAATCTCATGCCGAGCGTGGTGATGGCCGAGGGCGGCGACCCGATCACCGACAGCAATGCCTGGGAGATTTATAAAGCCGCGGCCGACGGCACGCGTGGCGATCAGGTCATGACTGAATACGGCGAGCTCAAGACCAATCTCGAGCCGGGCGACTACATCGTCGTCGGGCGCGACGACGAGGCGAGGAGCGAGCAGAAGCTCAAGGTCGAGGCCGGCCAGGCCTACAAGCCGCTGTTCACGCTGAACGGCGGCACCCTGGTCATTCACCCGCATGCGAGCCAGGGCTCGGAGATCAGCGGCGAGGCGCGTGTCGACTTTAATTATCCGGGCGGCACCACCACGCACTATGGCGACGCCAAGGCCACCGTGCCGGCGGGCGAGCAGAAAGTGACGGTGCAGATCGGCGCCGGCACGGCAACGGAGACCATCCAGCTTGCCGCCGGGCAGACCGTCGAGAAAGACGTCGTCGTCGGCGTCGGCCACGCCGTGCTCAACGCTTACTACACCGCCGGCGGCGACAAGGCCGACAATTCCGGCATAGGCTTCGAGATCGTCAAGGCGAAGAAGAAGATCGACGGCTCGCGCGAGAGCGTCGAGCACTCCTATAGCGCGGACAGCAAGTTCTGGCTGCCGCCAGACGACTATGTCGCGGTCACCACGCTCGACCTCGCGGTCGTCGAGCAGCCTTTCAGCATCAAGGCAGGCGACAACCAGGACATCAAGGTCACGCTCGACGCCGGCGTGCTGGCGATGTCGGCGCCCGGCGCCTATTCGATCGAGGTTTTCTCGTCGAAGAAGGATATCGAAGGCAAGCGCAAGTCGCTTGGGTTGACCTATGGAGATAGCTGGCAGCAGACGATCCCCGCGGGCGACTATGTCGTGGTGCGCCATATGTCCGACCAGGGCCAGGACAAGGAAATGCCGGTGACGATCAAGGCCGGCGAGCGGACCGAGATCACGGTGCAGTAGGCATTGCAGTCCGCGAACGGACGAAAAGGGCGGCTCCGAGCCGCCCTTTTTTGTGAAGCACGCTGAGTAGACGTCAGGCGTTTGCGAAGGCGGCGGCGCCGTGGTCGGCGCGTCCGACCAATTGCCGGAAGCCGGCGAACAGTTCGCGGCCGAAGCCGAACTCATTGCCGATGAGATCGGCTTCGGCCGTGCGGCGTAGCGCGAACTCCGTTCCGGGCACCAGCACCTCCAGCGTGCCGGCATCGGCGTCGAGACGGATGATGTCGCCGTCGTGGATCCTGGCAATCGGCCCGTCCTCGACCGCTTCCGGCGTCACATGGATCGCCGCCGGCACCTTGCCGGAGGCGCCCGACATGCGCCCGTCCGTCACCAGCGCGACGCGCTGGCCGCGGTCCTGCAGGATGCCGAGCACCGTCGTCAGTTTGTGCAGTTCCGGCATGCCGTTGGCCTTCGGCCCCTGGAAGCGGATGACGGCGACGAAGTCGCCGGTGAGCTGGCCGGCCTTGAAGGCGTCGTTCAGGCCCTGCTGGCTGTCGAACACCTTTGCCGGCGCCTCGATGACACGCCGCTCGGGCTTGACCGCCGAGGTCTTGATGACCGCATGGCCGAGATTGCCGGCAAGCACCTTCAGTCCGCCTGTCGGCTGGAACGCTTTCTTGAAAGGCGCGAGCACCTTTTCGTCGCCGCTCTCCAGCGGTGCCGCCTCACGCACCACGCTGCCGTCGGCGCCGAGCCTGGCTTCGACCGCATAGGGCCTCAGGCCTTCGCCCCAGACCGTCTGCACGTCCTCATGCAGGATGCCTTCGTCGAGCAACTCGCGGATGAGGAAGCCTAGCCCGCCGGCGGCGTGAAAGTGGTTCACGTCGGCGAGCCCGTTCGGATAGACGCGCGCCAACAGCGGCACGGCTTCCGACAGGTCGGAAATGTCCTGCCAGGTTAGCGCGATGCCGGCTGCCGCGGCCATCGCGATCAGGTGGATGGTGTGATTGGTCGAGCCGCCGGTGGCGTGCAGGCCGACCACGCCGTTGACGATCGAGCGTTCGTCGATCATGCGCCCGACCGGCGTGTAGGCGTTGCCGAGCGCGGTGATCGCCAGCGCCCGCTTCGCCGCCTCCTTGGTCAGCGCGTCGCGCAGCGGCGTGCCCGGGTTGACGAAGGAGGCGCCGGGCGTATGCAGACCCATGATCTCCATCAGCATCTGGTTGGAATTGGCGGTGCCGTAGAAGGTGCAGGTGCCCGGCCCGTGATAGGATTTGGACTCCGCCTCGAGCAGCTCGGCGCGGCCCGCCTTGCCCTCAGCATAGAGCTGCCGGATCTTGGCCTTCTGGTCGTTCGGCAGGCCCGACGTCATCGGTCCGGCCGGTATGAACACAGCCGGCAGATGCCCGAAGGTGAGGGCCGCGATCACCAGTCCCGGCACGATCTTGTCGCAGACGCCGAGGAAAACGGCTGCGTCGAACATATTGTGCGACAGGCCGATCGCGGCCGCCATGGCGATCACGTCGCGCGAGAACAGCGACAGTTCCATGCCTGGCTGGCCTTGCGTTACGCCGTCGCACATCGCCGGCACGCCGCCGGCGACCTGGGCGATGCCCCCCGCTTCCCGCGCCGCTTCCTTGATCAGCGCCGGAAACGTCTCGAACGGCTGATGCGCCGAAAGCATGTCGTTGTAGGAGGTGATGATGCCGAGGTTCGGCACGCGGTCGCCGCCGAGCGCGACCTTCTCCGACGGGCTGCAGACGGCAAAGCCGTGGGCGAGGTTGCCGCAGGAGAGCACCGCCCGGTTGGCGGCGCGGCCGGATGCCTCCGCGATGCGGCCGAGATAGGCTTCGCGGCCGGCTTGCGAGCGTTGGCGGATGCGTTCCGTGATGGCTTCGATGTCGCGTCTGGCTGTCATGGTCGGTCCTTTCGAGCCCCGGAAACGTCCTCCCACTGCCTCCGGGACTGTTCCTTGGTGAAATCAGGGTGCCCAGAACACCTCTACCGCAATCGGCGATGCTTCGAGCACTTTGCGGATGGGCTTCTTCGCGCCCGCTCCCATCGCGCCGTCGAAGGCGGTGCGCTTGTCCTCGCCCTCGATGTGGAGCGCGATGAAGCCGGCGGCAATGATCCGCGCCATCGACAGCGTCAATCGCGGCTCGCCGCCGCTTGGCGCGTGCACCGGCAGCACGATCCGCCGCGAGGAGGGGTCGAGCAATTCGCCGAGATTGCCGGCATCGGGAAAGAACGAGGCCGTATGGCCGTCGCCGCCCATGCCGAGCACCACGACGTCGAGCGGCCAGGGCAACTCGTCAAGCATTCCATTGTCCAGTGTCGCCGCATCTTCGATGCTTGCCGCCTCGTGGTAGAGCGGCACGAACCGCGCGGCGGCAGCCTTGTTCTGAAGCAGGTTGGCCGCGACCAGCCCGGCATTCGATCGCGGCGAGGCGGGAGGAACGAAACGCTCGTCGACCAGCGTCACCGTGACCTTGTCCCAGGCGATCGGTATGGCGGAGAGCGCTGCGAGGAACTTCGCCGGCGTCGTCCCGCCGGATACTGCGAGCAGCGCCGTGCCGCGCTCGTCGATCGCTTTGGTCAAGCGGGCGGCGACGTTGCCCGCAAGTGCGGCCGCCAGTTGCTGGCGGTCGGCAAAGCCGTTCCAGGCGTAGCCGGCGCCGCTCAATTGCTCTCGTGCCATGTCCGTCCGTCACGTTCGATGAGCGCGATGGAGGCCGAAGGTCCCCAAGTGCCGGCCGTATAGCCCTGCGCTTCCTGCCTGGCGCTTTCCCAGGCGTTCTGGATCGGGTCGATCCACTTCCACGCCGCCTCGACCTCGTCGCGGCGCATGAACAGCGTCTGGTTACCGCGCACCACATCCATGATCAGCCGCTCATAGGCATCCGGCGCCCGGCCCTGGAACGACTGCGCGAAGCTCATGTCCAGCGAGATCTGGCGCAGCCGCATGCCGCCCGGCCCCGGATCCTTGATCATGATATACTGCTTGACGCCTTCGTCCGGCTGCAGGCGGATGACCAGCTGGTTGGGGAAGATCGGACCGGCGCTGTCGCCGAAGATGGAATAGGGAATCGGCTTGAACTCGATGACGATCTCCGAGACGCGGGTCGCCAGCCGCTTGCCGGTCCTGAGATAGAAGGGAACGCCGGCCCAGCGCCAGTTGCCGATCTCGGCCTTTACGGCGACGAAGGTCTCGGTGTTGCTGTCCTTGCCGAGCTCCTCGACATAGCCCTTGACCGGCCCTCCGGCGGAAGCGCCGGCACGATACTGGCCGCGCACGGTTTGCTTCGGCGCCTCGTTGCCGTTGATGCGCTTGAGCGCCCTCAGCACCTTCAGCTTCTCGTCGCGTACGGCATCCGCGTCCATCGACGACGGCGTTTCCATGGCGACCAGGCAAAGCAGTTGCAGGATGTGGTTCTGCACCATGTCGCGCAGCGCGCCGGCCTTGTCGTAATAGGTGACGCGGTCCTCGAGACCCACGGTCTCGGCCACCGTGATCTGCACATGGTCGATATGGGCGGAATTCCACAACGGCTCGTAGAGCGCATTGGCAAAGCGCAGCGCCATCAGGTTCTGCACCGTTTCCTTGCCGAGATAGTGATCGATGCGGAAGATCTGGCTTTCGTGGAAATCATCGCCCACCGCGTCGTTGAGCGCCCGTGCCGAGGTGAGATCGCGCCCGATCGGCTTCTCCAGCACGATGCGCGAGTTCGGCGTGATCAGCCTGTACTCCTTGAGCTGGTGCGAGATGTCGCCGAAGAGCGCCGGCGCCACGGCCAGATAGAAGGCGCGGATGCGGTCGCTGTCGCCGATCGCCTCCTTGAGCTTGTCGAAACCGGCGCCGGTGGTCGCGTCGGCCGAGACGTAGGAAAGGCGCGCCAGGAAGGTCTCAAGCTCCTTGGCGTCGACGTCGGCCTGCTTCACGTGCTCGGAAATCGCCTTCTTGGCGAAGGCCTGAAACTCGGCGTCGGTCATTTTCGCTCGCGACGTGCCGATGATGCGCGTCGGCTCCGTGAATTGCTGGCCGCGCTGGCGGTGGTAGAGCGAGGGCAGAAGCTTGCGCTCCGACAGGTCGCCGGTGCCGCCGAAGATGACGAAGTCGAAAGGGTCGACGGGGATGATCTGGCTGGTCATGGTCAGTCCGATTTGATGCCGGTCGCCGGTAACGGGGCTGATATATTCTAATCGATTTAAATCGTCCAGTGCCAAGGTGTCACATCAAGGGCCAATCGCAGGGGATCGTTTGGGTCTGCATGTGCCCTTGACACTGGCGCTGCCGGGAGGCTTGTCGGCAAAGCGACGTCTTCCGGCAGCGTTCGCGGCTGCAACATAGAACGTGAATGTGACGAAAGCTAAGGGAGAAAATCATGAATGCGACATCTGTCGCGTCATGGACAGGCTCCCGGTGCAAATTGGGGACGATCTCGATGAGCGGGAAAACGATGCGTCTGGAAAACAAGGTTGCCATCATCACCGGCGCGGCGTCCGGCTTCGGCGAGGGCATGGCCAGGCGTTTCGCCGAAGAGGGCGCGCGCGTCGTCGTTGCCGACCTCAACGCCAAGGGGGCCGAGCGCGTCGCGGGAGAAATCGGCGACCGAGCGATCTGGACCCAGACCGACGTCTCGCAGCGCTCCGAATTCGACGAGATGGTCTATGCCGCCAAGAGCGCCTTCGGCCGCATCGATATCATGATCAACAATGCCGGTTACACCCATCGCAATGGCGACATGCTGGGCGTCGACGAGGAAACCTTCGACCTGATCACCGCGATCAACATGAAGGCGATCTATCATGCGGCACTTGCCGTGGTGCCGATCATGGATCGGCAGGGCGGCGGCGTCATCCTGACCACGGCCTCGACCGCCGGCATCAGGCCGCGGCCCGGCCTTACCTGGTACAACGCCTCCAAGGGTTGGGCGATCACCGCCACCAAGTCGATGGCGGTCGAACTGGCGCCGAAAAACATCCGCGTCAATTGCCTCTGCCCGGTTGCCGGCGAAACCGGCATGCTGGAGAAGTTCATGGGCGCCGACACGCCGGAGATTCGTGAGAAATTCCGTGCCTCGATTCCGCTCGGCCGGTTCTCGACGCCGCTCGACATCGCCAATGCGGCGCTGTGGCTGGCCTCCGATGAGGCCGCCTTCATCACCGGCGTGGCGCTGGAGGTGGATGGCGGGCGCTGCATCTGAGCGGCCGCTCCGGCGCGAAAACGGCTCGGGCCGTTCACGGCATTTGCGGCTGGCTCGGCCGAGGAACGGATCAGGCGCCGGTCTTGACGTAAGTTTTGTAGACCCAGCCGTGCTTGCCGTTATAGACGATCTCGCACCATTTCTTGCAGCCCATCACCTGCACCGACGCCTTGGCCGGCACCGTGACGATAGCGGATGCGCCCTTCTTGGGGCCGCTGCGCATGGTGACTGCCCTCAGGATTCGTCCATTGGCGCCAGCGCTGACCTGCTGAGGTATCGGCTTGTCCTGAGTCGCGTCCTCGGTTGCCGCCGACTGAGCCTCGGGAGCCTGCGGCTTTGCTTCCGGTATGGCCGCGGTCTGGGCGCCATCCATCTTGTCGTCGGGCTTTTTCGCATCCGCCGACTGGCCAGCCGCCGGAGCGGGAGCCGCGACCTCGGACAAGGCGGTCGAAGCATCATTTTCTGACGCGGATTCGGCGAAGGCCGCAACGGCTGGCTTGTTGTCCTGCGTTGCCGGCTTCTCCGCGGCTTGCCCGGATGAGGCCGGCGGAGCTTCTGCCGCATCGGACGCGCCCGCCGCATCCGGGG
>NZ_RZSL01000268.1:0-8202 GCF_003997355.1 Mesorhizobium sp. M1E.F.Ca.ET.041.01.1.1
GCCTTCAGCTCGTCCTGCATCTGCCGGCGCAGCTTGAGATCCAGCGCGCCGAGCGGCTCGTCGAGCAGAAGCACGGCCGGTTCGATGACCAGCGCGCGGGCCAGCGCCACGCGCTGCCGCTGGCCGCCGGACAATTGATGCGGCTTCTTATCGAAGGCGGCCGCCAGCCCGATGAGCGCAAGCGCCTCGCGCGCCTTCGCCGCCCGCGTCGCGCCGTCGACGCCCTGCATGCGCAGCCCGAAGCCGACATTGCCGCCGACGCTCATATGCGGAAACAGCGCATAGTCCTGGAACACCGTCGTCGTCGGGCGCTTGGCCGGCGGCACGGACGTGCAGTCCTCGCCGCGGATGAACACCTTGCCCTCGCTGGGTGTCACGAAGCCGCCGAGGATGGAAAGCAGCGTCGTCTTGCCGGAGCCGGACGGCCCGAGCAGGATGGTGTAGCTGCCGGGCTCGATGGCGAGCGAGACATTCTTCAGCACCGGAAGCTGGCCGAAGCGATGCGAGACGTTGCGGATGTCGACGAGGGGCGCGCTCATGCCGGCTTTCTCCGCAGCAGGGTCAGTTCGAAAAACACCACCAGGACGATGGAGACGGCAAAGACCAGCGAGCCGACGGCATTGGTCTTGGGATTGAGGCCGGAGCGCAAGAGGTTCCAGATCTCGACGGGGAGCGTCGTCTCGAAACGGGTGAGCAGGAAGGAGATGACGAACTCGTCCCAGGAGAAGGTCATCGACAGGAAGAACCCGGCGAAGATCGCCGGCGCCATCACGGGCACCGTGATCAAGAGCAGCACCTTCCATTCGGCCGCGCCGAGGTCGCGGGCGGCACGCTCGATGTTGATCTGATGATCGCCCATCTGGCTGTAGATGATGGCAAAGCAGAGCGGCAGGTTGATCACCACATGGCCGATGCCGGCCGCAAGCAGCGACTTCGGCACGCCGGCCCAGTTGAACAGCACCAGCAAGCCCATGCCGATGATCAGATAGCTGACGGTGAGCGGCAGCGTGATCAGCCCGCGTAAGATGGCCGAGCCCGGCAGCACGAAGCGCGCGAACCCCCAGGCGGAGAGGAAGCCGAGGGTGACGGAGCTGAGCGAGGACAGCACCGCCACCAGCAGCGAATTGACCAGCGCCGAGGTGAGCCGCGTATCGGACAGAACCGCCTGATACCAGCGCAGCGACGGGCCGGTGAAGGGCGGGATCGGGAAGGAGGTCGCCTGCAGCGAAAACAGCACCAGCACCACCACCGGCAGGAAGATGAAGCCGTAGATGGCGATAGCGTAGAGCCAGGCGGCGATGCGGACCGTGACGCGCATCGTCAGGCCCGCTCGATCTTCAGCCAGCGGGCGCAGGCGAGATAGGCGATGGTGACGACGGCCATCAGGATGATCGACAGCGCCGAAGCCAGCGGGAAGTCGCCGCGCCGGCCGATCTGCATCATCACCAGCTGCGGCATGACCAGCTCGTTGTTGCCGCCGAGGATCTGCGGCGTGATGTAGTCGCCGATGCAGAGCACGAAGGTGAGGAAGGCGCCGACCATGATGCCGGGCAGGGTGAGCGGCAGCACGACATGCAGGAAGGTGCGAACCGGCCCGGCGCCGAGATCGGCTGCCGCCTTGCGGTAGCTCGGGCTGAGCTGCTTGAGATTGGCGAAGATCGTCAGCGTCAGCAGCATGACGAAGAAATGCACGAAGCCGGTGACGGTGGCGAAACGCGTGTTGGCGAGCTGCAGCGGCTCGGCGGTCACGCCGAGGCCGGTCAGCGCCCGGTTGATGACGCCGTTTTGCGCCAGCACCAGCAGCCAGGAATAGGAACGCACGACGTAAGACGTCCAGAACGGCAGCACGGCCAGCATCAGCGCCAATCTCTGCCAGCGCTCCGGCACTTGTTCCGCGAGGATCCAGGCGAAGGGATAGGCGAGCAGGATCGAGATCACGGTGACGACGGCGGTGACCTCCAGCGAGTTCACCATCGCCCGCCAGTAGGACGGATCGGTGAAGAACTGGCTGTAATTGGCTAAAGTCAGCCCACCGCCTTCATGCGCCGTGAGGCTGGAAAGCCCCATGGCGATGAAGGGCAGCACGAAGAAGGCAAGCGTCCACGCCAGCGCCGGCGTGACCAGCGCCCAGGGCAGGGCACGCGAGTTGCTTCTGGAAATGCTCATCGGCCGATTTACTGCGCCTGCAGCATTTCGGTCCACATATCCTGCATCTTCTTGTCGAGGTCGGCGTTGGGCGCCGGATAGGCCTGGGCCCGCGCCAGGAAGCCCGGCTGCTCGTCGAAGCGCAGGGTCTTCTTCTGCTCGTCGCTCAGCGCCGCCTTGGTGTTCGCCGGCATGCCCCAGTAGCAGGACGAGGTGGCAAGCCGCGCCTGGCCCTCTGGGCTCATGATGTATTGGATGAACTTCAGCGCCATGTCCTTGTTCTTGGAATCCTTGAACATGGCCAGCGACTGCGACCACAGCACAGCACCCTCTTTCGGGATCGAGAAGTCGAGCGCCGGATTTTCCTTGGCGAGACCGGCCGTCACCCATTCGCCGCCGCCGACAAGGATGTCGACCTCGCCGGTGGCCAAAGCGGTCTGGCTGGCGGTGACTTCGCCGACCAGCTTGGCGTTGGCTTTCATCTTGATGAGCTCGGCCTTGAGGGCGGGCAGGTCGGCTTCGGTGAGGTCCGCGGTCTTCTTGCCGATGGCCAAAGCCGCCATGCCGATCACCGGCAGGTAGTAGTCGTAGATCGCGATCTTGCCCTTGTATTTGTCGCCGGTGAGCGAGGCCAGCGACTGCATGTCTGCCGGATCGACCTTGGTCTTGTTGAAACCGATCGTGTTGTAGCCGAATTTTTCGGTGATGCCGTAGCGCTTGCCGTCGATGGTGGTGGACTTGTCCATCTTCACTTCCGCGAAGAGGTCGGCGAAGGGCAATTTGTCTTCGGGCAGTGGCTCGAACAGGCCCTTTTCGACGCCGCGCGGAACGTCGATGGAATCGATCACCATCACATCCCAATCGCCGGGCTGCGACTGCTCGATGATGGCGAGACCCGCGCCGGTGCCCTCGAATTCCTTGACGTTGACCTTGACGTTGTTTGCCTTCTCGAAGGGCTCCAGCAGCGCCGGATCGGAGTGGTCGCACCAGATCAGCGCGTTGAGATCGTCGGCCCGGGCACCGCCCGCTGCGATGAGCAGCACCGCGGCCGCGCAAGCGGCTCCGAGATGGGACTTCAAGGTGGAAAGCGGATTCCGGGCATTGGCGGTCATCGAGTGTTCTCCCTGCCTTGCTGGCTTCTTACGGAAAAGTTGAACCAATTCTAAAATTGAGTCAATTATGATTTTGTGGCAGAGAGGCCGATATGAGCGGATTGCGCGAACGACAGAAGGCGGACCGGCACCGTCGCATCATCGATGCGGCGACCTCGCTGTTTCGCGAAGCCGGCTATGAAGGCGCCAAGATCGAGGCGATCGCGGCGCAGGCCGAGGTCTCGATCGGCACCATCTACAATTACTACCAGAACAAGGGCGACATCCTCGGCGCCATCGTCTCGATGGAGGTCAACGAGGTGCTGAATGCCGGGCGAGGGGTGGTAGCCCGCCCGCCCGCCAATGTCGGCGACGCGCTCGACACGCTGATCGGCATCTATATCGAGCACTCGCTGAATTATCTGAGCAAGGAGATGTGGCGGCAGGCGATGGCGATCTCGACGCAATTGCCCGACAGCCCGTTCGGCCAGGCCTATACCGCGCTGGACCGTGAGTTGACCAAGCAGATCCGGGCGTTGATCGCGCGGCTGCAGGAGATCGGCCTGGTGCGGCCAGACATCGACGGCCCGGCGGTGGGCGAGCTGATCTTCAACAACATGAACATGATGTTCATCGAGTTTGTGAAGAGAGATGAGGCGAAGATACCGGACCTGCGCGCGGCGATTCGAAGGCAGAACAGGATCTTGGTGGCGGCGATTGGGATGTGAGACGATCGAGGCGAGGGCCGCAGCGTCCCCTAACGGTTGATCAGCCACAGGATCGCCGAGAGCACGATGCTGATCAGTATTCCCGTGGTAATGGGAACGTAGAGCCTGAAATTCTCACGCTCGATCACGATATCGCCTGGCAACCTGCCAAGGCCGATCCGGGTCACCCAGGGCCACAGCAGGCCTATGGCGACCATGCTGAGACCAATGACGATCAGTGTTCGCGACATGGCAGCATCCAGTCGGAATAGCATCTTGCCAGAAATATAGGGCGACGGGTCTTGCCGGCAGCGCCAGGTTCGAAGCCTGCTCTGGTTTCGGCTATCGGACGACTTTCGTCACTTGGACCGCGAAGGCGGCGCTTTACTCCCCGAGATTGCCTCTTGAGTTGAAATTGAGATCTGCTACAACCTAGAAGGGCATCTTGAGGGAGGGGTTGGATGCAATTTTCCATCTGGCATTGGGCAATCGTTCTGCTGCTGGTCGGTGTGCCTGTTTTCTTTGCCGTCCGCTCGGCGGCCAAGCCGTCGCAGAATCCAGGCGACTTGGTGGGATTTGGAGGCTGGTTGATGCTGCTGGCAATCGGCCAGACCTTGGCGCCGTTCCGCACGCTGGCCGAGCTGTTTTCCTCGAGTGAGGGTTACCGGCAGCTCATGACGTTACCTAATGGCCCTTTGGCCGTCTGTGGCGAAATCGTGCTGTTGCTGGGGTTTACACTGCTGCAATTGGTTGTTCTCGTCGCAATGCTACGGCGGAGCCCTCGTTTCAAACAGCTATTCCTGTACCAGTGGATCGCGATCCCATTTGTGTTCGCGCTCGACGCTGTTTGGACCTCAACGATTCTAGGCGCACCAATCAGCCAGGTTCTCGCGGGAGATGCGCTGGCAGCACCTATCGCCGGATTTGTTCTGACCGGGATCTGGGTTGCCTATGTGTTCAAGTCGGTGAGGGTAAGGAATACGTTCGGTGGAACAGCCGCCGGCGAAGTTGCAACAGCCTCGTAGCAAGGTCGCTTTGGTCCGTTCGCACGTCTAGCGACCTTCGGGTGGCCTGCCATCCGAAGCTCGAAGAGCGAAGGATGGTGCCCCCGGCAGGGATCGAACCCGCGACCTTCGGTTTACAAATTTTATGCCAGACCACCCCGTGGGGTAACGATTCATAACATTCTTTGCCACAAAATTACGTAAAATCAGGCAATTAGGCTGAACTGAGCATCGGTTTGCATAACGCTCCATAACATGCAATAACGTACCCCAGTTTACCCCTGAGGTTACCCCGGAGCGGAACCGATGCCTAATTCGATCCCTGGACAGTTCAAAAAAGCCGCTGCGTTCATCGACAATTTGGAACCACCGACCACACGGCAAGAGATACCCGACAGCACTCAATCTGGGCTCTATCTGGTAGTGCAGCCAAGCGGAGCCTTGTCATGGGCGGTGCGGACCAAGATTGATGGCAAGGCGGCCAAAGTGACCATCGGCCGCTATGACAAAGAGGGCAGCAAAGACGACCGCATTGGAACTCTGATTTCGCCAACGCAAGCGCTCAACGTCACACAGGCGCGTGCGATCGCCGAACGCGTGCGAAACGACGCCAAGCGGGGCAATGATCCCCGGCAACAGAAAATCGACAAGACAGGCCTTGCCACTTGGTTTGATGATTTCGTCAAGACCGCTCGCACGACAGGCTTTAAGGGCAGGCCGGTCAAGTCATCGACGGCAGACGAGTACGAAAGGATCATCGCGACCAGTATTCTGCCGAACTGGAACCACGTTACCGATATTAGGACCATCGACTACCGAGACGTTGAAAAGCTCCTCCAGAAGCTGACGCCCGGCGCTCGCCGCAACGCCTTTGCGGTCCTATCCGCATTCTTCCGCTGGAAGCCAGTAGCTCGCGCCATCGGCCGCAACATTATCGAGCTTGCCGAAGCGCCGGCCAAACCGTCCAGCCGTGACCGCGTGCTAACGCACGACGAAATCAAGACCGTTTGGAAGGCTGCAGAGAAATGCGCATATCCTTTCGGACCGATGGTGCAACTGCTCTTATTGACGGGACAGCGCCGGGACGAGATCGCGGAACTCAAATGGTCCGAAATTTCCGCCGATTTGACCGCGATCACGCTTGAAGCATCGCGAACTAAGAACTCCCGGCCCCACATCGTGCCAATAGCACCGCTGGCGAAGACGATCATTGAGGCGCTGCCCAGGATCGTAGATGCGGACGGGGGGCCTTCCGACTACGTCTTCACCACGACCGCGACAACACCGTTCAGCGGCTTCAGCAACGGCAAGAAGACGTTGGACAAACATTGCGGAGAACCGGCTCTGCCCGAATGGCATCTGCACGACTTGCGCCGCACGTGTGCCACGGAACTGGCTAAGCTTGGCGTCAAACAGGAAGTAACCGAAGCCATTCTAAACCACAAGACCGGCAAAGTGAGCGGCGTTGCCGCAATCTATAACCGGTACGAATACGAGAGCGAAAAACGGAACGCTTTGGAGCAATGGGCAATCCGTATGCAGGCAATCACGGTGGACAACGTGGCTGTCTTGAGAAAGTCTGCCTAGCGGGAATTTCGGCCCTCACGTTATCTCTGATCCACAAAATGGAGGTCGCGTTCGACAAGCTTATTCGCACGTCTAAGGTAAAGCTGGATTTCCCCTAACGTTCCGAGACGGGGAGGATTGACGTCGCATCCCTCCGGAATTTCGACGTCATGTTCCGAACCTTCGGTCAAAACCTTGACGAAGGATGTTGAAATCTCAGGCGACCATTCAGCATAGAAACCCTCGACCCTACCGACGCGGACAACGGCCTGGTCGATTTGCGATGCCGAAATCTTTCGTTCAAGACGTTCAAACG
Organism: Mesorhizobium sp. M1E.F.Ca.ET.041.01.1.1; assembly: GCF_003997355.1. Taxonomy (NCBI): domain Bacteria; kingdom Pseudomonadati; phylum Pseudomonadota; class Alphaproteobacteria; order Hyphomicrobiales; family Phyllobacteriaceae; genus Mesorhizobium; species Mesorhizobium sp. M1E.F.Ca.ET.041.01.1.1. Next base: position 6,830 of record NZ_RZSL01000268.1, read on the forward strand.
TGTCCATATCGACATAGAGGTAAAACACAATGGTGTCCGGTGTGACCAGATCTCTAAAATCTATTTCGATCGAGTAGCTAACAGTCCCCCATACTTTCCCATTCCTTCTCTGATCCACTTCGTTTAACGGCTCTATGGAGAGTTGAAAATCAGAGATAATGCGACCAGTTCGAAACATCGAATACACGGTATTATGGCGGTCGGAGCTGTCCCGGACGTCTCCCGGAACTAGCGTTGCGGTGATCCGGCGTTCGACGTTCACCTTCATAGCACTGTCAGGGTTGCCGTCATCTTGCGCGCCAATGCTCTCTATTATGTTAATCTCGGTCGCTGTGAAATAGAGGCTGAACCGCCAAGGGATGTAATGCTCTCCGGCTGCGCCGTTGTCATCTACTTCTTGCAGAGACCATTTGTAGAGGCTGTTATATTCGGATTTAGGGTTCAGAAATATTTTCCCGTAAAGTTCCATATCCATGTTCGTTCCCCGCTGACATCGGCACCGTGCAATCACGGAATGCTTGGCGTGAGTCATTTTCCATACGGCAGCTCTCCTCGGCTCGGCAATACCAGCCGTGAGAGCTTCCATTCTTACCCGTTGCCTTACCCCAACCCTAAACAACCAAGCGCTTCCGACCGTCAGGTTATTGAATTTAATACGAAAACGGATTTGTGAGCATCAATTCTCGGATTTGACGCTCAAAAATCGGCCCGGAGATGCGAGGCGGCTGAGGCAAAGGAATGAAGATGATCTGATCGGCTGCCCCTACCGGGGAGGTTCCCCCCAAGCCCCTGAGCGGGCCCCAGTCGTCGATGTGGGGCCCCATCGCCTCGAGGAATGAGGTTTTGAAAATTTTCTTCTCCTGGTGTCCGTTCGCCCCTTCGCTGTCCCACTGTCCCACCCCCTTTAAAAAGGGGGTTGGGACGTTAGTGGAAGACAGGCAGGGAAGGGCTTTTAGTGGGACGTAGTATTATCTTGAACAAGTGTCCCGGCATCTGCGTCTTCCATTAGAAGGCCAAGTTTCCGGGCCTTCTTGGACAACCGTCCAACATCAGATTTTGATATGCCTGTTTGTTCTTCTATTTCCCGATAGGATTTTCCGCTAGCAACCAATTCTGCCACTCGCTCCATCTTGGCCGTTTTGCCGACTGGTCTTACCTCCCAAGAGCCCACGCCTTCTTTCTCCGTGAACTTGGCCTCAAAAGGCTCAGCATCGTCGCCGAGGAACCCGCGCTGTTTTTCGAAACTGATCACGAAACGTGCTCCCTCGCTTGGTTGGTAGCCATCTGGGTTGCTCAGTTTGATGACGGTATCGAGAGCATCTTCGCGCTTGGAAGTACCGCGCTGCTTCCCGCCCTTGCCCGCATGATGGACG
>NZ_RZSL01000269.1:0-8198 GCF_003997355.1 Mesorhizobium sp. M1E.F.Ca.ET.041.01.1.1
GCTCATGGGCGACCCCGGCAACGACGCGGCCGAGCGCCGCCATCTTCTCGGAGACGACGAGCTGCTGCTGCGTCCTCGTCAGTCTCTGGTGCGCCAGATCGAGCTGGTGGTAGGCGCGGCGAAGCTCGCCGATCGGCCTTCCGACGATGACGATGCCGACGAGCCTGCCACGGTGGTCGAGCCGTGGCGAGCAGTTCAGCGCCAGCGGCGTCGCACCGCCATCCCGCTGGCGCATGTGCACTTCGAGATCGGAGATCGGCCGCGCGTTGCGGAAACAACCGGCGAACCGGACGGCAACGGCACCATCCTCATCTTCGAACAGATCGAGGATCGCTGACCCCATCAGGGTCTTCTCGGCGATGCCCGACAACTGGACCATGGCCGGGTTGACCTGCTGGATGCGGCCCCTCACATCGCAGGCTACAAGCACATCGGTCATCGAGCCCAGCACCGAATCGATGAATTGCTGCGCCTCCTCGAGGGCGGCGTGCTGACGCTCCAGCAGCGCCTGCGATTCGACCAGATCCTTGTAGACCGCGTCCATCTTGCGGATGACCTCGATCCAGGCCTCCTCACCGGCCGGCGCCAGGCCGAGCGCGGGCACTTCCGCCCTCATCGGCAAGGGTTCGTGGAATTTCCCGGACGCCGGCTTTGCCATCTGTGGTTTCGGTACCCTTATGAGCTCCATGGGCGCGCCTCACCGGACGGAGCCGGCTGCGCGCCGCGCCGGCAAGGGCTTCACATTCTCCAGCCCCAGCCGTTCGAGCTTGCCGCGCAATCCGACCCGGGACAATCCCAACTCCTCCGCCGCCTTCGACTTGTTCCAGCGATGGCGGATGAGTGTCTCGCGGATGATGCGCAGCTCCATCTCGTTGATGCGGTCGCGCAACGTTCCGGCGAGCCCGGCAATGTCGTCTCCGTCTGCGTCCTCGACTTGCGGGACCGCCGTCAGGATGTGGCGGGACACGAGTTCGGCGCCAAGCTCCTGGCCTTCCCGGCCCATGACCAGCATATGCTGGATCTCGTTCTGCAGCTCGCGCACGTTGCCAGGCCAGGAGTGATTCTTGAAACAGGCGATGGCTTCGGCGGAGATGCCCGGCACGTTCTTGCCAAGCTTGCGTCGTGCGCCCTCCAGGATCGCCGCCGACAGGATTTCGATATCCATCGGCCGCTCGCGCAAGGCCGGCAACCTGATGACCGTGCCCGCGAGCCTGTAGAACAGATCGGCACGGAAACGCCCGTGGCGCACCTCGTCCTCGAGATCGCGGTTGGTCGCCGCCACGACCCGCACATCCACTTTGCGCGTCTTGCCGCTGCCGACCGGACGGATCTCGCCTTCCTGCAGGACGCGCAGCAATTTGACCTGAAAGGCCGGCGAAACCTCGCCTATCTCGTCGAGAAAGACGGTGCCGCCGCTGGCGCGCTCGAACAGGCCGATATGATCCTCCACAGCACCGGTGAAGGCACCGCGCTTGTGGCCGAACAGCTCGCTTTCCAGAAGCTGGTCGGGCAGAGCGCCGCAATTTTCGACGACGAAGGGCTTGTTCCAACGCAGCGAGCCGTAGTGCAGCGCGCGGGCGGCGAGTTCCTTCCCGGTGCCGGAAGCGCCTATCAGGACGACCGGAATATCGAAGGGCGCGACCTGTTTCAGCGCGTCGCAGACTGTGTTTATCGGGCTCGAAGGGGAGCGGATGATGCCGTCGTCGAAGTTGTAATCTCGCCTGAGCGCGCTGCGACGGTCCGAAACGACCTTGGAGGCGGATGACGGCGCCATGCGCATCTCGACTGCCAGAAGCTCGTTCTCGCGCTGCAGGACATAGAGTTTGACCGCGTTCTTCAGCGTCAGGATCAGGTTTTCAGGATGCCAGGGCTTGGTGATGTACTGATAGATGCCGGCCTCGTTGATGCCGTCGATGATGTCGTGGGCGTCGGTGTAGCCGGAGATGATCATACGCACGACGTCGGGCCAGCGGGTGCGTACCTGCTTGAGGAATTCGATTCCTGATGTTCCGGGCATGCGCTGGTCGCAAAGGATCAACTGGATCCATTCGCTCTCCAGCATCGACGTCGCCGTCTTGATGTCGCTTGCGACATGGACATCGAAATCCTCGCCGAGAATGCGGCGCAGCGACTCCAGCGACCGCACCTCGTCGTCGACGATCAATATGGGGGGAAGCTCAGTCACGACGCCCTCCTCCTGCCCGGCGCGCCGGAGGCCCAGGCGAGGTCGCGGTGGCGGGCGATGGTGACCGGCGTGCGGGATTTCGGCACCTTGTGCACGAAATTGTGCCGGGCAACGTGATAGCTCGGATCGAACCCGTAGAAGTTTCGGCGCATCCTGGCCAACTCCTCCTCACGATACTCAGAGAGCGGCTTTGCCGCCTCGTCGGCGGCCCGGCGTGCCTGCTTTTCGGCAAGCAACTGCGGAAAGTCCGACCTGTCCGCCAGCCCGGCTGCGAGCGCCTTGACCTCGGCTGCGAACCGATCGCGCGGGCGGGGCAGAATACGGTCGGCGAGGCCGAGGCTCAGTGCCTCGCGCGCGCCCATCGGCAAGCGGGCGGCGGCGATCCTGCGGGCATTGTCGGCTCCGCAATGGCGTGGCAGCAGGTAGGTCCAGAATTCCGAGCCGTAGAGGTTGCCCATGTCCTTGTAGTGCGGGTTGAGGATCACGCCCGAGCGCAGCCAGACATGATCCGCACCGCGCGCCAGGAAGACGCCGCCGGCACCGGCATTGCCGCCGAGCGCCGAGACGGTCACGTGGCTCGTCGTGCTGATGATCGCTTCGGACAGGTCGTCGATGGCGCAGATGTTGGCATAGGACTCGTCCGCCGGGCTCGCCGCCGCCTCGATCCGGTTGAGGTCGAGACCGTTCGACCAGAACTCGGGCCCGCCACAGAGCACGATCACCTTCGTCGGCCGTTCGGCCGCCTTGCGGTAGGCATCGAGCAGCCGCCCGCAGGCGTCGGTGCCCATCGCGCCGTTGTAGAACGGGAAATGCAGGAACCCGACAGCACCCTGCTCCTCATAGGCAATGTCCTGATAGCCGCCGCCGGAATTCAGGGGCCGCTCCGGCAATTGCTCAGCCTCGGGCGCGAAAGCCAGGGTCGCCGGCAGCTTGAACGGATTGGCCGAACCTGGACGGCGCACATGGCCGATCCATACCGCGCCATCGACCGTGGCGCGGGCAATCGCGGGGCCGCTTCTGGCGATCGCGGCACCCGGCGCCGCGACAGGCAACCCGAACGCCTGCCTGGCGTCGAAAAGAAAGGCCGGCTCCCCGAAAAGCTCATCGCGGACGCCTGGCACTCCGTCGGCCGCTGCAATCTTGCCGATGACGGTTTCCGTCGTATCGCGCATCCAGTCGATCTGCCGGTCAGCCTGCCTGATCGCGTCCCGCCAGCACCCGCGATGCGGGACCGCAAGCTCCTCCGCAGGCACGGGCTTTCCGCCCGTCCGCAAACGCTCTACGGCTTCCAGCACCGCCGTGACCGCCGCCTCCGTCGCCTCGTTGCGGTAAAGGCTCGATTTCGTTGCCCGGCGCATCGGAAAGGCGGCGCTCGCCCAGACCGGCCCGGCGTCCATCTCCTTCACCGCCTCGAGAACCGTCACGCCCCATTCCGTCTCGCCATTCGTCATTGCCCAGTCGAGCGCCGACGGTCCGCGGTCGCCGACGATACCGGGGTGCACGATCACGCAGGTGCGGTTCTCGTAGACCCGAGCGGGGATCGCACGCTTCAGGTAAGGCGCAACGACGAGGTCGGGCTCGAAAAGCTCGACCGCCTCGATCGTGCGGGCATCGTTGACGTCGATCTCGATCGAGACCTCATGGCCTTGCTCGCCAAGTTCGACGAAGAGCCTCTGGCTCAGTGCATTGAAGGCGGTGACGAGGAGCAAGATTCGCATCTCAGCAGATCCTGGGAAGCTGTTCGCCGGCTATCCAGTCGACAACGCGCATGCCGCCGAGCCGGGTGCGCATGGTGACCAGCGCGTGCTCGTCCGCGACGACCTCGCCAATGAGCGCCGCGTCGAGGCCTTTCGGATGGCTGCGCATGGCGGCAAGCAGGGTTGCGGCGTCGTCCGCCCCGCAAATCGCAATCAGCTTGCCTTCGTTGGCGACATTGAGCGGATCGAGGCCGAGCAGCTCGCAGGCCGCCGCGACTTCCGGGTTCACTGGCACGGCCGTTTCCCTGATCACCATGCCGACCTTCGACTGGTGCGCGATCTCGTTGAGCGTGGCCGACAGGCCGCCCCGGGTCGGATCGCGCAGCACGCGGATGCCGGGCACCGCCGCAAGCATCGCGGCAACCAGATCGTTGAGCGGCTGCGTATCGGACAGGATCTCGGTTTCGAAATCTAGATGCTCGCGTTTGGAAAGTATCGCGATGCCATGATCGCCCATCGTGCCCGAGACGATGATCGCGTCGCCCGGCCGCGCGTTGCCTCCGCCGATATCGGTTGCCTCGGAGAGGACGCCGACACCGGTCGTCGAGATGAACACGCCGTCGCCCTTGCCCTTTTCCACGACCTTTGTGTCGCCGGTGACCACCGGGACACCCGCCTGGCGCGCGGCCAGCGCCATGGAGACGACGATCCTCTCCAGGTCCGCGAGGGGAAACCCTTCCTCAATGATGAAGGAAGCGGAGAGCCAGAGCGGCCTGGCGCCCATCATGGCGACGTCGTTGACGGTGCCGTGAACGGAGAGCGCGCCGATGTCGCCACCCGGGAAGAACAGCGGTGAAATGACGTGGCTGTCTGCCGCCATCACCAGTCGGCCGGAGACGCTGCCCAGAAGCGCGGCGTCATTGCCTTGCGCCAGATAGTCGTTGGCGAGATGCTTATGGAACACATCGCGGATGAGGTCGGCCATGGCGCGCCCGCCCGCGCCATGCGTCATGTCGACCGAGCCGCGTGCGTTCGATGCGTTTGCGGCGAGCCTGGGATCAGCCGCGGTCATTCCGCCGCCTCCAGCTTGGAAGGCTGCTGGTCGCGGAAGCGGCCGTAGGTCCAGTAGGCCGCGCAGGCGCCTTCGGACGACACCATGCAGGAGCCGACCGGGCTCTGCGGGGTGCAGACGGTGCCGAACAACTTGCAGTCGGTCGGTTTCTTGACGCCGCGCAGAATCGACGGGCATTCGCACGACTTCACCTCGCGCGAAGCCTTGACCGACAGTTCGAACTGCTTCTCGGCATCGAATTTCGCGAAGCGGTCGCGGATCCGCAGCGCACTGTAGGGCACGGTGCCGAGACCGCGCCAGTCGAAGCTCTTGCGCAGCTCGAAAACCTCGCTCACCAGCGTCTGCGCCTTGACATTGCCCTCCTCGGTGACGACGCGGGTATATTCGTTCTCGACCTCGCATCGTCCGTCATTGACCTGGCGGATCAGCATCAAGACCGACTGCATCACGTCGAGCGGCTCGAAGCCGGCGATGACGACCGGCTTCTGGAACTCTTCGGCGAAGAATTCATAGGGCTGCGAACCGATCACGGAAGAGACGTGCGAGGGTCCGAGAAAACCGTCGATCTTGACGATGCCAAGGTCCCGCACCTCCGGTGACTCAAGGATGTGGCTGATCGCCGACGGGGTCAGCACATGGTTGCAGAAGACGCTGAAATTCCCGAGTTTCTCGGCCTCGGCCGTCTTGAGCGCGACAGCGGTCGGCGGCGTCGTGGTCTCGAAGCCGATGGCGAAGAAGACGACCTGCCGGTCCGGGTTCTCGCGTGCGATCCTGAGCGCGTCGGCGGTCGAATAGACCATGCGCACATCGGCACCGTCAGCCTTTGCCAGGATAAGGCTCCGCTGCTTGGTGCCCGGCACGCGCATCATGTCGCCATAGGTGCAGAGGATCACGCCATACCGTTCCGCAAGCTCGACCGCGTCGTCGAGCCGCGCGACCGGCAGCACGCAGACCGGGCAACCGGGACCGTGCACGAAATGCACGTTCTCCGGCATCAGGTCCTGCACGCCATAGCGGAAGATCGCATGCGTGTGGCCGCCGCAGAACTCCATGAAGTGGTAGCTTCTGTCTGGATCGGCCTCGGCCGCGATCGCAGCGGCAACGGTGCGCGCGAGGTCCCGGTCGCGATATTCGTCGACATATTTCATGCCGAAATCTCCTCCAGTTCCTCCCTAAGCACACCGGCTTCCGCCATCATCCCCAGCGTGCGCTCCGCCTCCTCGACACTCACCTTGTGCAGCGCATAGCCGACATGGACGAGCACGAAGTCGCCGATCGCCACGTCCTCGACAAGCGCGAGAGAGATGCGCTTCCTCACCGTGTCGAAGGCGACGACCGCCACGTCATTGTCCAGGAGTTCCACCACGCGGGCGGGTATGGCGAGGCACATCAGGCGGCTCCCTTGAGTTCGGCCTGAAGTTCACCGGCAAGCGGATGGCCGGCCAGCGCCATCGCGCGGGCGGCGAATATCCATGCCGTCCAGTCGGCCATTCCTTCACCGATCCGTGCCGAAAGCTGCAGGACCTTGATCTTCGGATTGACCTTGCGCGCGTTGGCGATGCAGGCTTCGGGATCGAAGTCGAGATGCGGCAGAAGATCCGTCTTGTTGAGAATCATCAGGTCTGCCGCGTGGAACATGTCGGGATATTTGAGCGGCTTGTCCTCGCCTTCGGTGACCGAGAGGATCACCACCTTATGCGCCTCGCCGAGATCGAAGCCGGCCGGGCAGACGAGATTGCCGACATTCTCGATGAAGAGCAGCGAACCGTCGGCGATGTCGAGGTGCTCGACGGCATGGCCCACCATGTGCGCGTCGAGATGGCAGCCCTTGCCGGTGTTGATCTGGATCGCCGGAGCGCCCGAGGCGCGGATGCGCTCGGCATCGTTCGAGGTCTGCTGATCGCCCTCGATGACGGCGGCCGGAAGCTTGCCTTTCAGCGCCTCGACCGTGCGGCAGAGCAGCGTCGTTTTGCCCGAGCCGGGGCTCGACACAAGGTTGAGCGCGAGCACGCCGCGCGCAGCGAAGAGCTTGCGATTGTCGGCGGCATATCGGTTGTTCTTGGACAGAATGTCCATTTCGAGCTGGACCAGCCGCGCCTGGCTCATGCCGGGCGCATGGACGCCGGCGGAGCCTGAACCATAATCGTGCACATGATCGTCGTGGTGATGATGATCGTGGCCGTGATCATGACCGGCATGATCGTGGTCATGCCCGTGACTGCGATGGCCGTCTTCGTGGTGATGATGATGGCCGGCCTTGCCTTCGATCCGCACCTCGCCTTCGCCGCATCCGCAAACGCTGCACATCAGCTCACCTCCAATTCCTTGATCCTCATCTCCTCACCTCCGGTCACCTGCAACTGATGGCTGCCGCAAACCGGGCACGGGTCGTAGCGCTGGGCGATTGCGACGCTGCGGCCGCAGGGCATGCACCATGCGCGCGCCTCCGTCTCCAGAATGTCGAGCCTCGCGCTCTCGGCGAGCGACCCGCGCATGACCACGTCGAAGCCGAATTTCAACGCCTCGACCTCGACGCCGGCGAGCCGTCCGATCTCCAGGCAGACGCGATCGACCCTGGCGAAGCTCTGCCTTGCGGCTTCTTCCTCGAGGATGCCGCGGATGCTTTCGCAGATCGCCATCTCGTGCATCAGTGGAACCTCACCTCGTAGCCGACACAGGGGTCGATGGCGCGCACGAGAAGGTCGGCCTGCAGCGCGAGTTCCGCGCGGCTCGGCGCAGCGAGCGCCGCAAGCGAGCGTTCCGCGATCCCGCTTTCGCCGAAATGGCTGCTTGTCGGAGCATCGACCGCGTAGCCGACCACACGCCCCTCGCGAAGCACGACACGGTGCTCGAGGCGGCCCCGCGCGGCTTCGGCATAGCCGATGCCGGAGAAGGCGTTCGGCTCATCGTGTGCAGGGAGGAGATGTCGGCGGGCGGACGAGGAACTGTGCCAGGCTTCCGTATTTTCGCTCCCGCCCATCCGGTCCTTCGGGGCACCTTCTCCCCGCAAACCACTGGAATGGATCCCGCTCATCCGCAGCATCGCAAGGCCCGCGGCGATCTCGCCGGGAAGCTTTGCCGCCTCGACGAACCGCGCCATCAGGCGCGCGCCAAGTCCTCCTTCGCCCTCCGCCGAGAGGAAGGCTCCCACGAGCGGCTCGCCGGCCTGCCGGGCGAGGCAAGTCGTGTCCGCGAGCGCCAGCAATTTTTCGCCTCCCCCTTTTGCTTTCGGGCAGCCTATCAT
>NZ_RZSL01000026.1:0-24138 GCF_003997355.1 Mesorhizobium sp. M1E.F.Ca.ET.041.01.1.1
CTCCCACCAGGCCGAGGACCGGGCGATCTTCGCCCGCGGCGCTGTCAAAGCCGCGCTTTGGGCGCGCGCGAAGAAGCCCGGGCTTTATTCCATGCGGGACGTGCTCGGCCTGAGCTGAGGCGGCCTATTTTCCAACGCAATTCCGAACGGAAAACCGCTACACACTTTTCCTGGAATTGCTCAAATCAAACCACTTATCAGGAGCAAACATGTCGGGAACTCTCGTGCTCGTGCGCCACGGCCAGAGCGAATGGAACCTGAAGAACCTGTTCACCGGCTGGCGCGACGTCGGCCTGACCGAGCAGGGCAACGCGGAAGCCATCACCGCCGGCGAGAAGCTCAAGGCGCGCGGCCTGAAGTTCGACATCGCCTATACCTCGGCGCTGAAGCGGGCGCAGAAGACCTGCCAGATCATTCTCGACGTGGTCGGCCAGGGCGATCTCAAGACCATCCGCGACCAGGCGCTCAACGAGCGCGACTATGGCGACCTCTCCGGCCTCAACAAGGACGACGCGCGCAAGAAATGGGGCGAGGAGCAGGTGCATATCTGGCGCCGCTCCTATGACATCGCGCCGCCCGGCGGTGAAAGCCTGAAGGACACCGGCGCACGCGTATGGCCCTATTACCTGCACGACGTGCAGCCGCATGTGCTGCGCGGCGAGACGGTGCTGGTGGCGGCGCACGGCAACTCGCTGCGCGCCCTGATCATGGCGCTGGACGGCAAGAGCGGCGAGGAGATCGTCAAGCTGGAGCTCGGCACCGGCGTGCCGGTGATCTACAAGCTCAACGCCGATTCGACCGTGGCCTCGAAGGAAGTGCTGGAGGGGTGAGGGCTCTTTTGCCTCCTTGCGGCGGCGACTAGGCGCGCGGTTTCCAAGGCAAATCACTTCAGATTTCTGTTCCCGCGCTTACCCATCCGGCGTTTGCGCTGCCCCTCACCTGCCTGCCGGCATCCTCTCCCCGTATAGTGACGGGGAGAGGGAAGCTCTTGGCCGATTTCGCCAGTCGCCAGCGGTGCAGGAAGGGCGCCGAGGCCGAGGCCAGCCCCTTCTCCCCGTCACTATACGGGGAGAAGTGCCCGGCAGGGCGATGAGGGGCGGCGCCGACGCTGGCGAAAAAAGCGCGTTGACACATATCGTTTGCCCGCTTACATGAGCGCCCACCAGCCCAGATGGCGGAATTGGTAGACGCGCACGGTTCAGGTCCGTGTTCCGCAAGGAGTGGAGGTTCGAGTCCTCTTCTGGGCACCATCTATCCCGACTGCCAACGGGATAGCGCTTCCAGATTTACGACATTCGTGATTGGCCGTAGCCTCTGAGCTTCGCCATCCACCTCCCCTTCCGGCCAGTCTCCGAACAAACCGCTTCAAACCCGGCGACCATAACGCTACGGTCCGCCCCATGGCCCCTTCCGTCAGCCCGACCATCGCCGCCCGCCGCGACCAGATGTTTCCGATCCTGACCGATGCGGACATCGAGCGCATGCGCCGCTTCGGTGAAGCGCGCGCCTATGACGCCGCGGAGCATATCGTCACGGCCGGCACGGTTTCGCCCGGGCTGATCCTCATCCTGTCGGGCAAGGTCGAGATCACGCAGGCCGGCGAGCTCGGCCGGGGCGAGGCGATCATCACCTACGGCTCCGGCAACTTCATCGGCGAGCTGGCGCAGCTTTCGAACCGGCCGTCGCTGGTCAATGCCGAAGCGGCCGAGCCAGTCGAGGCCATCGTCATCCCGTCGCAACGTCTGCGCGACCTGATGGTGCAGGAGGCAAATCTCGGCGAGCGCGTCATGCGGGCGCTGATCCTGCGCCGCGTCGGCCTGCTCGAAAGCGGCGTCAGCGGGCCGATCGTCATCGGCCCTCCCGTCAATGGCGACGTGCTGCGGCTGCAGGGCTTTCTCACCCGCAGCGGGCTGCCGCACCGGGCGCTGGATTCCGATACCGATCCTTGCGCCAAGACGCTGATCGAGCGTTTTCATGTCGATCCGCATCATCTGCCGATCGTGCTCTGTCCGAACGGCAAGCTGCTGCACAATCCGGGCGAGAGCGAGCTCGCCCGCTGCGTCGGCCTGCTGCGGCCGATCGATGCCGGCAAAGTCTATGACGTGGCCATTGTCGGCGCCGGGCCGGCGGGGCTGGCCGCGGCGGTCTACGCGGCTTCCGAAGGGCTGTCGACGATCATGCTCGATTGCCGCGCCTTCGGCGGGCAGGCAGGTGCTTCCTCACGAATAGAGAACTATCTCGGCTTCCCGACAGGCATTACGGGCATGGCACTGATGGCGCGCGCCTATAACCAGGCGCAGAAGTTCGGCGTCGAGATGGTGATCCCGGACGAGGCGAAGCTGCTCGGCGCCGCCGACGACATGTACGGCTACAGGCTTGATGTCGGCGACGGCGAGACCGTGCGCGCGCGCACGGTGGTGATCGCGAGCGGGGCACGCTATCGCCGCCTCGATATCGCCAACCTCGCGCAGTTCGAGGGCACGTCGGTGCATTATTGGGCCTCGCCGATCGAGGCGCGGCTTTGCCGGGAGCAGGAGGTCGCGCTGGTCGGCGCCGGCAATTCGGCAGGCCAGGCGGCTGTCTACCTGGCCAGCCAGGTGCGCAAGGTGACGCTCCTGGCGCGCCGCGACAGCCTCGATGCCACCATGTCGCGCTATCTGGTCGAGCGCATCGAGGCGCAGCCGAATATCGAGGTGCTGACCGAGACCGAGATCGAGGCGCTCGACGGCCGCGAAGGCAATCTCGACCAGGTGCGCTGGCGCAACCGGGTCACCGGCGTGGAGACGACGCGTGCCATCCGCCATGTCTTCCTGTTCATCGGCGCCGATCCGAACACCGACTGGCTGGCAAGCTGCAATGTGATGCTGGACGCCAAGGGTTTTGTGCGCACGGGGCCGGACGTGGCGCCGGGACATGGCCCGATGGAGACGAGCCGCGGCGGCGTGTTCGCCATCGGCGACGTTCGCTGCGGCTCGACCAAGCGGGTCGCGGCCGCCGTCGGCGAAGGCGCCCAGGTCGTCGCGGCATTGCATGCCTATCTTGCGCAGAGCCGCGCCGCCGAGAGCAACCCCAGGAGATCGTAATGGACGAATGCAGGCATACGGAGGACATCCAGGACGTCACGCCGAGCGCGCCCGGCTGCGAGGAATGCCTGAAGAGCGGATCCTGGTGGGTGCATCTAAGGCTCTGCCGCACCTGCGGCCATGTCGGCTGCTGTGACGACTCGCCCAACCGCCACGCCACCAAGCATTTCCACGCCACAAGCCACCCGGTCATCGAGGGCTACGACCCGCCGGAGGGCTGGGGCTGGTGCTATGTCGACGAGGTTTTCATCGACCTCGGCGGCCGCACCACGCCGCAGAACGGACCGATCCCACGCTTTGTTTGAGGCGGCCCTGACCTCTCGGCGCGCCACTTGCCTGCGCGGCGCAAAAAAAAGAGGTCGCCCGAAGGCGACCCCAAAAGCCCGTGCTGTAACACGTGGGCAGAAACTTATTTCGCACATCCAGACGCGTTCGGGTCCGCAACGCAGTCGGCTATGTGCTTGAACTTTGTGTTCAACGCCCCGCCGAGCGAGCTTGCTCCGACCATGATCGCCAGTGCGATCAGCGCCGCGATCAGGCCGTATTCGATAGCCGTTGCACCGGATTCGTCGTTCTTGAAACGCTTGATTAGATTGAGCATTGGAGGATTCCCTTGTTGCCCCGTTGGTGACCTGCTCAACCTATGAAGAAACAATTTTGAAGACCTTAATCCAAACAGTTAAAATTCTGTTATTGCAGCCATATCTGGAATAGAGCTTGAAGATTGGCTTGACATAATAGCACATCGTTATAAAGCGATACCTAATATATAGAGCAAGCGATGTCCAACCACGGTAATCGATGGGAAAATTAGCGTGGCTGACTGACTTTTGCGGTTTGCTCTGCGCTAGACTCTTGTCTATACCGCTCAACAAAAGCCTTTTATGGCATATGCATTCATCTCGATGTGAACAAAACCCGCTCTCACTATAATGACAACGTCATTACACGCTACTACTCTTGAACAATGAAGCACGAACCTCCAGACGCTTCCAAGAGAAGCACGCTGAACATGCGCATCAAGCCCGAGGAGCGCGGCTTGATCGACGAAGCCGCGCGGACGCTCGGCAAGACCCGGACGGATTTCATCCTCGACGCTGCCCGGCGTATGGCTGAGGACACGCTGCTCGAGCGCACGCTTATCAAGGTCTCGCCGGAAGCCTATGCCGAATTCCTTGCTCTGCTCGATGTGCCGGCCAAGTCGAACGAGCGACTGTCCAAGCTGATGAACGCGCCACTGCCATGGGAAACTAAGTGACGCTCCAGGCGCCGGTACCGCTGGATCGTGGCCACGACCTTTCGTCTTTTTCATCCGGCATTCCGGCGTCGGATGACTGGGTCAAACGCCGAGCGCTCGCCAACCAGGACAGTGGCGCGACACGCACCTTCGTCACTTGCAAGGACGACAAGGTTGTCGCCTACTACGCGCTCGCTTCGGGCGGCGTCATTGCCAGCCATGTGCCAGGCCGGTCTCCGCGCAACATGCCCGATCCGATTCCGGTAGCAATTCTTGCTCGTCTCGCAATCGACACTTCCTGTCAGCGACAAGGAATCGGCAGGGCGCTCGTCCAGGATGCAGCGCGCAGGGTGATGAATGCTGCAGGGTCGCTCGGCATCCGCGGCATCTTGGTCCACGCCATCTCGGATGAAGCGCGAAGCTACTATACGGCGCTTGGGTTCGACCCCTCGCCTCGCGATCCCATGACGCTGGTGATCTCTCTCGCCGATCTGCGTGAGGCGATCAGACCAAAGGAACCAACCAGCAAAAGCGGATGAAGCGGATAGAGGCTAACGACCAGCGCCGCCTACTTCACCGAACTGGTAACAGTCCGGTCGATGCCATCGGGATCGTGGTCGTTGCCGGCCAGCACGCCGACGATCAGAAGGCTGACGATGATCGGCACAAACAGAATGGCGACGCGCGCCTGCACGTAGAAAATGGCGCGCCATTCGTTGCGCTTTTCGGGGCTGTCGTTCATCGCACTCACTCTGTCCTGCCTCCCGGCGGCGGACATAGTAGCGAACGGTTAAACAACCCCTTCCGATTCCGTTAACCGCGCGGAATTCGAACGCCGCCGAGGCCGCCCCGCCCGCCTTTGCCGATTTGCCGTGCCGAATAAAAGCGCGGCGATATTGACGAAACCCGGCCGGGCGCAATAGAAAACACCGGGCTTTCTGGGGTGGGGTGTAACAAATGCTTGGGGGGACACTCCGCGCGAAGTACGCGCGCGGAGAGGCGCGTCTTTATGACGTGCCCAATTGCTTTTTTGATCGGGGCGAAGAAACGGCAGGGTCATTTTCATGACCCCGCCCGAAGCTGTACCAGTTTCAGTGATCGTCTCCACTTACAACTGGCCGGAGGCGCTGCGGCTCAATCTGCAATCGCTCGCGGGCCAAACCGAGCGCTGCTTCGAGGTCATCGTCGCCGATGACGGATCGCGGCCCGATACGGCCGAGGTGATCGAAGCCTTTGCCTGCTCCGCGCCAATTCCCGTCAGGCATGTCTGGCATGAGGATGTCGGCTTTCGCAAATCCGCAATCCTGAACAAGGCTATAGGCGAGGCGCGAGGCGCCTATCTCATCTTCCTTGACGGCGACTGTATCCCGCAGCCCGACTTCGTCGCCCGGCATCGCGCGCTGGCCAGGCCGAACTACCTCATCACCGGCAGCCGCATCCTGCTCGGCCGGGAGTTCAGCAAGGCGCTGCTGGCGGGAGGAATCTGGGACTATCACACCTTCCGCCGGAACATCCTGCGCTATCGCCTCAAGGGCGACACCGCCAAAATCGCCTCGTTTTTCATGCGCGTGCCCTGGCAAAGGCTGTCGGACTACCGATCCTTCGTTTGGCGGCGCATCAAGGGATGCAATCTCGCCTGCTGGAAAAGCGATGCGGTTGCCGTCGGCGGCTTCGACGAGACCTTCACGGGCTGGGGCCACGAGGACGTCGACTTCGTCTTCCGATTGCAGGACAAGGGCGTCGTCCGCCGCGCCGGCACATGGGCGACCGAGGTGCTGCACATCTGGCACAAGCCCGCCGATCGCGGCCGCGCTGCCGCGAACGAGAAGATATTGCTCGACAGAATAGAGGCCGCTCGGCTGCGAAAGAAGCTGGTCAGGCGCCGAGTCTGAAATCAGCGGTGATCCGGCGGGCGACGCTTCGCTTCAACCGGGTTGCAATCCGAACAGCCTCCCGCCGGCCGGCACGACGTCGTCGATGCCGGCGAGGCGCAGGCAGTGCCAGGCCATGGCGTGGTTGGACGAGGTGACGGGTATGCCGATGCGCTTTTCCAGCCCGGCTACCGCCTCGGCGACGCGCAGGCTGGTGCAGGAGATGAAGATCGCGTCCACACCCGGCACCGCCGCCATGCGCTCGGCCGCCGCCTCGATCGAGGCGAGCGAGATGCGGGCCGCCTCGCGGTCGTCGCGACGGTCGAAACTGGCGACGGCGGCGATGTCCAGGCCGCGGCCGGTGAAATAGCGGACCAGGCCCTGATTGATCTCGGGCGCATAGGGCGTCAGCAGACCGATGCCCTTGGCGCCGAGCGCCTTGAAGGCGGCAAGCGCGCCGGTGACCGGCGTGGTGCAGGCGACGCCCGGCCGCGCCTTCCTGATCTCGGCGAACACGGCTTCCTCGCCGAGCGTCATCGTTGCCGAGGTGCAGCCGAAGCCGACGACATCGAGCGGAATGCTGGGCAGGATGAGGTCGACGGTCGGCGCGATCCGCGGCCCGATGGCGCGCAGCGTGTCCGGCGTGATGTCGTTGTCGTTGAAGAGGCGCGCCTCGTAGAAGGCGACGCCCGGAATGCGCACCAGCGCGCGAAACTCGTGCTCCAGCGTCTGGTCGGTGGCGAGGATCGCCAGCCCGATCGCCGCGCGCGCGGCGAGGCCGCCGTCGAGTTCGGACGGCAGCACGCCCAGGTCGACTGGCTCAGCAGATTGAGGGACAGAGGCAGCGAGTCCGGCAGACATGGCATTTCCCTTTCTTATCGATCGTGATTGCACCGGTCCCGCTCCCGGACCCTGCGTTCAATTCAAAAGTCCATCCATGGAAATGGCCGGCCGGCGGCCGGCGATGAGGTCGGCGGTGATGCGGGCCGATCCATGCGACATGGTCCAGCCGATATGGCCGTGCCCGGTGTTGAGATAGAGGTTGCCGAGGCGCCGCTGCCCGAACTCGGGCAGGTTGTTCGGCGTCATCGGCCTGAGGCCCGCCCACATCTCGGCGCGGTCGTAATCGGCGCCTTCCGGATAGAGCTCCTGCGTCACGCGCTGCATGAAGGCGAAGTCGGCCGGCTTGTGGCTGGTGTCGTAGCCGGCGAATTCGGCCGTGGCGGTGACGCGGATGCGGTCGCCGAAGCGCGAGATGGCGACCAGATTGTGCTCGTCGACCGAAGCGATGGTCGGCGGATGCGGCCGGTTGCCGACCGGAATGGTCAGCGAATAGCCCTTGATCGGGTAGATCGGCAGGCCGATGCCGATCGTCTTCGCAATCAGCGGGCTGTAGGAGCCGAGCGCCAGCACATAGGCGTCGCCTTTGAAGGCGCCTTTGTCGGTCAGCACCTGGGTGACCCCGTCGCCCGAGGTCTCGATACCGGTGATGGTGGTGCCGGTGCGGATTTCGCCGCCGCGTTCAACCACCTTGGCCGCCAGCGCGCGGGTGAACTTCGCCGGGTCGCCGGTCTCGTCGGTCGGACAATAGATGCCGCCGGCGATTTTTTCCTTCGCCGATGCCAGCGATGGATTGAGCGCGACGACGCCATCGCGGTCGAGCGCCCTGATCTCCTGCCCGTCGGACTCGAGCAGTTTCATGTGCTCGACGCCTTTGTCGAGCGCCTGCTGGCTGCGGTGGAAATAGAGAATGCCGCGATCGTTGCGGTCATAATCGATCGCCTCGTCGGCCACGACCTCGTGCAGGACCGATTGCGAATAGGCGGCAAGCCGGTGCTTGAGCAGCGTGTTGCGCCTGGCCTTCTCGGCCGTGCATTCCATCAGGAACAGAAAGGACCAGCTATAGAGCCTCGGATCGGCCGACAGCTTGAAGCGCAGCGCCTGATCCTTCAACACCAGCGATTTCAAGAGGATCATCGGCGCCTTGGGCGACGACCAGACGAAGGAATGTCCAGGCGCGATCATGCCGGCATTGCCCCAACTGGTCTCGGCGGCGACTAGCGGCTGGCGCTCGAGGATGACGACCTCGTGCCCGTCCTTCTGCAACTGATAGGCGGTGGTGACGCCGACAACCCCGCCACCCAACACGATCACGCGCATGACGCCTCCGGAGATCGCAAAGTGAGTACACTTTAGAACGGTATTCGCGATCCGCAAGGGGCGGCACAGAAACGCTACAAATTACCTCCCTTGGCGATCCTTCGCGCCCCCCTCTGTCCTGCCCGTCCTCCGCAGCAGCTGCGCTGCAGCTGCGGAGGGTGGACCGGACATCTCCCCCTCAAGGGGGGAGATTGGCAGGTTCGGCGCTCCGCTCGTCCTGCAATGTCGGCGATTGGCGAAAGCGGAGTTGACGGCTGATCTCCCCCTTGAGGGCAATCGCATTTGGCGCTCCCCCTCTCCGTCTCGGCTTCGCCGAGCCACCTCTCCCCCACGTTGTGGGGGCGAGGAACCCAAGCTCTTCAAGGTCAGCGGCTAGCGTTTCCTCGCCCCCGCAAGAGGCGGGGGAGAGGTGGCCGCGTAGCGGTCGGAGAGGGGGCCAGCGCTGCCATATGCGATTGCCCCGCCCCTTGAAGGGAGATGCCCGGCAGGGCAGAGGGGGGCGCGAAGGATCACCGCGAGAGGGTTTTGGGCGAAGGGCCGCTCAGGCGGCAGTGCCCATGAAAATCCGCGCCAGGCCGCGCGCGGCTACTTCGATGGCATGCGCGGAGCTCAGCGTGATGTGCTTTTCGAGCAGGCTTGCTCCACCGGCAGCATCGCGGCGACGCAAGGCGTCGATGATCGCCTCATGTTCGCGATAGGTGCGCTCACGGCGCGGCGCGGATTCCAGGTCGATGCGGCGGAAAAAGCGGATACGCGCGCAAAGGCCTTCGAGCGCGGCGATCATCTGCGCGTTCTTGGACAGTTGCGTCAGCGCCATGTGGAAGCTTTCGTCGGCCACGGCGATCTTCGCCCATGACCCTTCGTCCTTCAGGCTGCTGTGCTTTGTCCAGGCTTCGGCTGTCGCCTCGATCTCGGCATCGGCTGCCCGTTCGCAGGCAAGCACGAAGGCGGCCCGCTCGATCGCCGCGCGAAGCTCGTAGAGATCGCGCACCGCCTCCGGCGTCAGCTCACGGGCGTAGAATCCCTTGTTCGGCACGGAGGCGACGAAGCCGTCGCGCTCCAGCCTGTTCAAGGCGGCACGCACCGGCGTGCGGCTGACCGCCAGCTCGGCGGCGAGCTCGACCTCGTTGATCCTTTCGCCCGGCCGGAAGCGATAATCGATGGCGAAATCCTTGATCCGCGCATAGACGCGTTCGACGCTGTCGGCGGCGCGCACGGCCCGTGTGCGCACCGGTATAGACTTCTCCTCGCCGCTGCGTTTCCTTGCCATTCCGCCCTCGTACCAGCGCCGCCCAAGCGGCAAGCGCCGATATGATACGTTCCGGAATCGCAAAGTGCACTGAATTGGTTGTTTAGACCGCCAGCGCCTGCTCCAGATCCGCGATCAGATCGTCCCCATCCTCGATGCCGGCCGACAGCCGCACCAGCGAATCGGAGATGCCGATAGCCCCGCGCTTTTCGGCGGGGATCGAGCCGTGCGTCATCAGCCCCGGGTGCTCGATCAGGCTCTCGACGCCGCCGAGGCTTTCGGCGAGCGTGAAGAGCTGCGTGCGTTCGAGGAAACGTTTCGTCCCCGCCAAGTCGCGGTCGAGATCGACCGAGATCATGCCGCCGAAGGCGTGCATCTGGCGTTTGGCGATCTCGTGCTGCGGATGGCTGGCAAGCCCCGGATAGATGACGCGGCGCACATCCTTCCGGCCTTCCAGCCATTGCGCGATCTTCAGGCCGTTGGCGGAATGGCGCTCCATCCTCAGCGCCAAGGTCTTGATGCCGCGCAGCGCCAGAAAACTGTCGAACGGGCCGGAGATCGCGCCGATGGCGTTCTGCAGGAATTTCAGGCGGTCGGCGAGATCCTTGTCGTCGCCGACCACTGCCACGCCGCCGACCATGTCGGAATGGCCGTTCAGATATTTCGTCGTCGAATGCACGACGATGTCGATGCCGAGTTCCAGCGGCCGCTGGATGTAGGGGCTGGCGAAGGTGTTGTCGGCGACGGTGAGCAGGCCTTTGCGCTTCGCCAAAGCGGCGACCGCCTCGAGATCGACGATGCGCAGCAGCGGGTTGGTTGGCGTCTCGACCCACAGAAGCTTCGTTTCAGGTTTGATCGCGGCTTCGACGGCGGCGAGGTCGGTGAAGTCGGCGAAGCTGACCTTAAGGCCGGCCGAGCGCTTGCGCACGCGTTCCATCAGCCTAAACGAGCCGCCATAGATGTCGTCGGTGGCGACGATATGGGCGCCGGCGTCGAGCAGCTCCAGCACCGTCGAGATCGAGGCCAGGCCGGAGGCGAAGGCGAAGGCCGCCGTGCCGCTTTCGAGATCGGCCACGGCGCGCTCGAAGGCAAAGCGCGTCGGGTTCTGGCTGCGGGCGTACTCGAAACCCTTGTGCACGCCGGGCGATTGCTGGCCATAGGTCGAGGTGGCGTAGATCGGCACCATCACCGCGCCGGTCAACGGGTCATGGCTCTGGCCGCCATGGATGGTGCGGGTGGAAAAGGCCAGGCGGTTCCTGCCGGTTGTGGTCATTTTGCGCGGCGCCTCAGATGGTTGATCAGGTCGATACGGGTTATCAGGCCGACGAACTCCTCGCCATCGAAGACGATGGCGACCTCGTTGCGGTCGAAGACGGGAAGCAGCGCATCGAGCGTCTGGCTGGCCTGGAGGGTGTGCAAGGTGGAGGTCATGGCCGTGCGCACCGGCGCGTTGAAGCGGTCCCAGCGGCCGTCATAGGGGCCATCGACCTTGGCCAATATATCGCTCTCGTCGACGATGCCGACCAGCTTGCCGTCGTCAAGCACCGGCAGTTGCGAGACATCGGAGCGGCGCATGCGGCCATAGGCGTTGAGCAGGCTTTCCTCCGGGCCGACCCAGACCGTGTCGCCGCTGCGGTGCGAGCGCATGACGAGGTCGCGCAGGTCGCCATGCTGCTCATGCTCGTCGAGGCCCTGCTCGGCAAGCCAGATGTCGTCGAACACTTTCGACAGATATTTGTTGCCGCTGTCGCAGACGAAGGTGACGACGCGCTTGGGCGTTGTCTGCTCGCGGCAATAGCGAAGCGCGGCCGACAGCAGCGTGCCGGAGGACGAGCCGGCAAGGATGCCTTCACGCGACAAGAGATCGCGCACCGCCAGCATGCTCTGCTTGTCGGGGATGGAATAGGCCTTTTTCACCAGCGAGAGATCGGCATTGGGCGGCACGAAATCCTCGCCGATGCCTTCGACGGTCCAGCTTCCGGCCTCTTCCATCTTGCCGGTCTTGATCAGCGGCGCCAGCACCGAGCCGACCGGATCGGCGAGCACCATCTCGGTCTTGGGCGAATGTTTCGCGAAATAGCGGCCCAGGCCGGTGAGCGTGCCGCCGGAGCCGACGCCGACCACCACCGCGTCGACATCGCCGTCGAGCTGGGCAAAGATCTCTGGGCCGGTGGTGGTCTCGTGCGCCAGCGGATTGGCCGGATTGGCGAACTGGTTGGCATAGAAGGCGCCGGGGATTTCGGCGGCGATCTTCTCGGCCATGTCCTGATAGTATTCGGGGTGGCCCTTGCCGACATCGGAGCGGGTCATGCGCACCTCGGCGCCCAAAGCGCGCAGATGCTGGATCTTTTCGCGCGACATCTTGTCGGGCACGACGAGGATGATGCGGTAGCCCTTGGGGATGCCGACCTGGGCGAGGCCGAGGCCGGTGTTGCCGGCGGTCGCCTCGACGATGGTGCCGCCGCGCTTCAACTTGCCCGCCTTCTCGGCGGCGGCGATCATCGACAGCGCGATGCGGTCCTTGATCGAGCCGCCGGGGTTCTGGCTTTCCAGCTTGATGAACAGTCGGCAT
Source organism: Mesorhizobium sp. M1E.F.Ca.ET.041.01.1.1 (assembly GCF_003997355.1). NCBI lineage: Bacteria > Pseudomonadati > Pseudomonadota > Alphaproteobacteria > Hyphomicrobiales > Phyllobacteriaceae > Mesorhizobium > Mesorhizobium sp. M1E.F.Ca.ET.041.01.1.1. Next base: position 12,173 of record NZ_RZSL01000026.1, read on the forward strand.
TTGCCGGTGTCGAATTTGGTCAGCTCGACGATCGGCGTCTGGCCGATCAGGTCGAGCACCGAGGCATAAGGCGGGCGCAGCCGCGACAGATTGGTGTCCGCGCCCTCGGGCGCCGCTTTCCTGTGCACGCTCATGTCAGCCGCTCCTTGGGTCGAACCCGCGTCTTTTCCAGCCGATCGCCGTTGGAAAGAAGATAGATCGTGCCAATTCGGCGGCGAGTGGGGGAATGGAATTTCAGATCGATGGTGGGGATGGGGCTGTCTCGAAGTCGAAATCTCAGATGTCGAGTTCCTTCACACCCCCCTCTGGCCTGCCGGCCATCTCCCCCGCAAGGGGGGAGATCAGCAGTTTCGCCGCCGGCGCCGTTCCTGCGACGATGAAAATTGGCGAAAGCAGCCGAGCGCCAATCTCCCCCCTTGCGGGGGAGATGCCCGGTAGGGCAGAGGGGGGTGCTGTCCCGCCCAAGCTCAACAACTTTGGCTTCGCACCGTCGCGCCTTCGGCACAGAGGCCCAGTCAGGAAACCATTTCAACGAACCATGTCGTTCGTTGCCGGCGCCGATTTCGCCATGTTAGCCGAAGGCTGCGCGGGACCAATGCATGGAGCAGCCGATGAAGATTCTTGCCTATGACAATTTCAAGCCCGGCGTCACGCTTGACGACCTCAGGCCCTATCTGCGCGACGAGGTCTCGAATGTCTGGCGGCTTTGGAAGGCAGGCATCGTGCGCGAGAATTATGCGCGTGCCGATGTCGGCGGCGTCATCATCGTCTTCGAGCTCGACAGCGTCGAGGAGGCCAGGCGCTACACCGACGATTTCCCGCTGTCCAAGGCCGGGCTGCTGGAATGGCATTTCATCGCCTTCGATGCGCCGCTGCCGCTCGAGTTCCTGTTCGACCCGACCGTCGATATCGCCAAGCCCTGGGATCGGACGGCGGCATGATCCGGTCGAGCGAAGACATCGAGATCCCGACCAGCCTGGCCGAATGGTGCGATCCGCGCCGCATGGCGCTGGTCGTCTACGACATGCAGATCGGCATCTGCCGCCAAGTCGAGGGTGCGGCGACGATCATCGAGCGCACCGGCACGGCACTGGAGGCAGCGCGCTCGGCCGGTATGCGGGTGGCGTTCACGCGCCATCTGTCGCTGCCGAAGAAATGGATGGGCGCCACGCAGTTGCGGACAGCCATGGCCTGGCAGCGGCGCGGCGACCCCGACGCGGTCGAGCCCTGGTTCCTGCGCGACGCCGAAGCGACGCGGATCGTACCCGAGCTCGCGCCGCGCGCGGCCGAGGCGGTGTTCGACAAGCTGACCATGTCGGCCTTCGATTCCACCGCGCTCGGCTTTGCTCTGCGTGACTGCGGCGTGCGTGCTGTCGCTCTTGCCGGCATCGCCATGGAGATCGGCATCGAACCAACGGTGCGGCAGGCGACCGACAATGGCTTTGTGGCGGTGGTGATCGAGGACGCCTGCGGCTTCGGCAACGGGCAAGCGCGCGATCGCTCGATGACAACGCTGCGCTTTCTTGGCGAAGCCGTCATCACAGACGTCGCGGGCTTTTGCGGCGCGCTCGCCGATGCGGCTTGATGCTCGGCTAGGCAGCTGCGTCGATATCGGTGCGGAAGCGCACGCCTTCGGCCCGTCCCTGCACGCTGCCCCAGTCGAAGAGCGCCTGGAGCGCGGCAGCGAGATCATGGCCCCGCTCGGTCAGGGTATAGCGTCCCTTGCCGTCGGGCGATGCCTCGAGCACGACAAATCCGATCTCGACGAGGTCGGCCAGGCGCTGCGTCAGCATCTTGTCGGAAAGCGAAGGGATCATCCGGCGCAATTCGGAATAGCGCAACGGCCGTTCCTTGATCCGCGCCAGGATCACCGTCTTCCATTTGCCGCCGAGCGCGTCGAGCGCGAACTCGACCGGACAGCCATACAGTCTACCGCGTCGGGTCATGCGCCGATCGTAGGCAAGGCACAGCCGCGACGAAAGCGAAATCTGCCCGGCCATGTGGCCAGATTGCAGCGTGCGGCTTTGTCGGCGAAAGCTTCGTGAAAGGAGTGCGACGATGAGTGTACGGGATGCCAATCCGGTCAATGCGCGAAAACCCAGACGCGTGGCGATCGTCATCGCCAATCCGGCTGTGTCGACCACCACCGGTTGGCCAGTCGGCTTCTGGTGGAGCGAGCTCACTCATCCCTGGTTCGCCTTCACGGAACGCGGCTATCAAGTGGAGATCTTCTCGCCCGACGGCAGCAGGTGCGAGGCCGATGCGCTGAGCGATCCGCGCGATCCATCGGGCTATTCGGAGACCGACCTCGTCTCGCTCGGCTTCATTTCGAGCCCGAAACTCTCGGCCCTGGTCGACAACACGCGACCGGCGGCCGAGATCGATGTCGAGCGCTTCGACGCAATCGTCGTCGCCGGCGGCCAGTCGCCGATGTTCACCTACGAGCGAGCCACCGATTTGCAGCGGACATTCGTCGCCTTCCATGAAGCCGGCAAGGTGGCCGCCGCGCTCTGCCATGGCACCGCCATCCTCCGCTACGCCAGGCGCGACGACGGAACGCTGCTTGCCGCCGGCAAGACCGTCACCGGCTTTGCCAATATCGAGGAGGACTTTGCCGACAACGCCACCTGGGAGATGGGCGCGCTCGAACGCGGCAAGCATCTGATGCCATGGCGGATCGAGGACGAGCTCAAGGCAATCGGCGCCAACTATATCCAGGCGGGCTTGTGGCGCGGCTTTGCCGTGCGCGACGGCAATCTCGTCACCGGCCAGCAGAATTTCTCCGGCGCGGAAACCGCGCGGGTGGTGTGCGAGGCGCTTGGCGGCTGAAGGTCAACCTGGAACCTAGCCCAGCAATTGCTTGCTCAGCCTTGCGCACTGGACGCGGATATCCGGAATGGCGTCGATCTCGAAGAAGGTGCCGCGCGTCAGCGGTCCGACGGCCAGCAGCTTCGACGACACCGTGCCGTCGGCCGCGATCAACTCGCATTGGGCGGTGACGTCGAGGCCGAGGCGCAGCGGGTCGGGACGCGCCAGGCCGCGCTCGACCAGCGAGCGCACGAGCCCGTTCGAGGTGGTGGAGATGTCGCGGGCAATGCCCATGCAGTCGTAGATGCGGGCGACGTCGAGCGTTTCCAGCGCCTGCGTGCCGCGCTGCTGGATCGTGACGGTGAAGCCATCGTTCGGCTCGATGTCCACGACCCGCCCGGCGACCAGGCGGATGCGGCCCGAGCGGACGGCTTCGGTGACGCGTTCATAGACCTCCGGCGCCATTCGGTGGCGATGGATGTCCCACCAGGCCTTGGTGTGCTCGACGAAGCGGCGCTTGGCCGAGGACGGCCAGTTCTGCCAGATCGTCTGGTTGAAGGGTCTCAGGCCGTCGACCACGTCGCGCCAGTCGCCGCCGGCCTTCTGGTTGTCGCGGATCAGGTTGCGGAACCAGCCGACAAAATAGGAAAGCTGGGTGCCGAGGGGAATGTCGGCGACATCGAGCTTGATGGGGTTGCCCTTGCGGTGCGGCGAGGGCAGCAGGCCGCGCCGCGACACCGCAATGATCTGGCCGCGATGGCCGCGCTGCTCAAGCGAAAGAAACGCATCGACCATGCTCAAGCCCGTGCCCAGCACCAGGACCGGGGCCTCCGGGTCGAGCGCTGTGTCGCCGTCGGAGCCCATCCGGATGGCGCGGCCCTGGAAGGCGCCCGGCTGCTCGTCATGGCCGGTGGCCAAAACGGCAAGATGGCCGACGACGCTGGTGCCGTTGGCCAGAGCCACCTCGACCCCCGCCGGTGTCGGCGAGATCGACAGGCTCTCCTCGCGGATCAGCCGCAGCCGGCCGTTCTCGCGCTCGCGTTCCTCGATATCGTCGAGCAACTCCTTCAGATAGCGGGCATAGAGGCTGCGCGGCGCATAGAACGGTCCCTGATCCGGCCTGGCGAGGCCGCGCTCCAGCACCCAGCGCGCGAAATTGTCCGGGTCGTCGGCATAGGCGCTCATGCCGGAAGCCTTGACGTTCAGCACATGGGCGGAGAGCAGCGTCGAATAGGCCATGCCCTGGCCGAAATGCGGCCGCTTCTCGATCAGCGTGACGCGCAGATCGGGGTTCGGCGATTTGAGCAGATGCGCGGCCAGCACGACGCCGCTGGCGCCGCCGCCGACAATGATGATGGAGTTGCCGCGTCCGACCATGGCTGAAATTCAGGAGCTGTCGAGGGCCGCGATCGAGCCTAGGCAGCCCGCGCCGGCCGCCGTGAAGCAGCCGATGCCGCGGCTGTCAGGCTCACGCCACGAACGACTGGCGGTATGCGGTTCAGGTGGTCGCGCATCGTTCTCTCTCCCTAATGTTGATAAGATTACTATACTAACCCGCCTGCACACGGAAGCTCGTTTCAATTCTACGGCTATTTGGGGCATGGATTTACCCGGAGAAGGTGACAGGGGGGATTTTCGTTCGCTGGGGTTGCCTCAGACGCGGCGCCTGAGATTCAAACGCTGCCGTGCAGAAATCCAAACGCCGGCGGGACAGCACCCCCCCCTCTGGCCTGCCGGCCATCTCCCCCGCAAGGGGGGAGATCGGATGTCGCCTTCGCTTTCGCCAATCGCCAACGCTGCAGGAAGAGCGCCGTCGCCGAGGCTGCCAATCTCCCCCTTGCGGGGGAGATGTCCGGCAGGAGTGAAGGAACGCGGCATGTAAAGAGCCTAGCATAGTCTCCGGCAGAACATCGCGACTGTCCTTTTGCGCCCCCGCCGCCGGTACCAGGCGACACTTTTCCAAGAAAGGCGCCCTGGTTGGAAGGATTTAACTCTACAAACCCGATAGAATTAACCGACGATAGAAAGGCAATCCGATTTTCTCAGGGTTTAGGGAGCCTTTCATGTCAATCATTTCCAGACGCATTCTCCTCCTGTCGTCCGCCGCGCTCGCGGGCGCCGCCTTTCTCGGTCCGGCCATGGCCGAGGATTTGAAGATCACCATCGGCTACCAGACGGTGGTCGAGCCTTCGAAAGTGCCGCAGGCCGACGGCGCCTATGAGAAGGCGACCAAGGCCGCGATCGACTGGCGCAAGTTCGATTCCGGCGCCGACGTGATCGCGGCGGTCGCCTCCGGCTCGGTCGATATCGGCTATGTCGGCTCGAGCCCGCTGGCCGCGGCCGCCAGCCGCGAGCTGCCGATCCAGACCATCTTCGTGGTCGGCCTGATCGGCCCGTCGGAGGCGCTGGTCGCCCGCAACGGCGCCGGCATCGAGAAGGTCGCCGACCTCGCCGGCAAGAAGGTGGCCGTGCCTTTCGTGTCGACCACGCATTACAGCCTGCTTGCGGCGCTGAAGCATGAAGGCGTCGATCCGAAGTCGGTCGAGATCCTCAATCTCCGGCCGCCGGAAATCGCCGCCGCCTTCGCGCGCGGCGACATCGACGCGGCCTATGTCTGGGATCCGGCGCTCGGCCAGATCAAGACCTCCGGCAAGGTGGTATTGGACTCCTCGCAGGTGGCGGCATGGGGCGCACCGACCTTCGACGCCTGGATCGTGCGCACCGACTTCGCCGACAAGCATCCGGAAGCCGTGCGCGATTTCGTCAAGGTGACGGGCGAAGCCTATGCCCGGTTCCTGGCCAAGCCCGAGGCCTGGTCGGTGTCCTCGCCGGAGGCCGGCAAGATCGCCAAGCTGACGGGCGCCAAGCTGGAAGAGGTGCCGGAACTGCTCAAGGGCTATGTCTTCCCGACGCTGGACGAGCAGGCTTCGGACAAGTTCCTCGGCGGCGGCACTGTCAAGGCGATTGCGGCGACCTCCGCCTTCCTCAAGGAGCAGGGCAAGATCGACGCGGTGCTGCCCGACTATTCGAAATACGTCACCCCGAAATACGCCAGCGAGGCGCTCGCCTCGAACTGATTTCGTTCCGCGATTCCGGGCGGGAACGACTTCGCGGAATCGCTGCTACAGCGCGGCCTCTTCTTCCCTGACCGCGCGCTGCCTGTCCCGGAGCCGCCGACGAGGGGCGGTTTCGGGGCAGGCACCCGATCTTTGGTTTGAGCAATTCCGGACGGAAGGCTACGGCCAAGTCGCCGAGCCCAACCGCTTCACACTTTTCCTGGAATTGCTTGGCAGCGGAGGCTTTGAGTCCAAATGCCGCATCTCGTTCTCGACAAGGTCACCGTCCACTATGACGGCCAGGCGGCGCCGGCGGTCGAACGCGTTTCGCTCGATATCGGCAAGGGCGACTTCGTCGTCCTCGTCGGCCGCTCCGGCTGCGGCAAGACCTCGCTGCTCAACGTCGCCGCCGGACTGGTGAAGCCAGCGCGCGGCCAGGCCACGATCGGCGGCCGGCCGATCACCGCGCCCGGACCTGACCGCGCCGTTGTCTTCCAGAACGATGCTCTCTTCCCCTGGCTGACGGCGCGCGAGAACGTCGCCTTCGCGCTTCGGCTGCGCGGCGTGTCTGCCAGCCAGCGGGCGCGGCGCGGCGATGAATTGTTGTCTCTGGTCAAGCTCAACGACGCCGGCGACAAGCGCATCTGGGAGCTCTCCGGCGGCATGCGCCAGCGTGTCGGCCTGGCGCGGGCTTTAGCCGCCGAGCCGGAATTCCTCCTCCTCGACGAGCCGCTCGGCGCGCTCGATGCGCTGACGCGCGAGCGCATGCAGACGACGCTGCTCGACCTCTGGGCGGCTGCCCAAGTCGGCGTGCTGATGGTCACGCATGGCATCGAGGAAGCGCTGGTGCTTGCCACCAAGATCGTCGTGCTGGCGCCGGGGCCCGGCCATGTGGTGCGGACCTTCGAGGCGCATTTCGGCCGGCGCTATGCCGCCGGCGAGCCGATCCGGGCGATCAAGGCGGATCCAGCCTTTGCCGCAGCCCGCGCGGACCTGACCGAGGCGATCTTCGAAGGAGAGGCGGCATGAGCGTCGGCAGCTACAGCGAACGGCCCGGAGCGAAAGCCGGTGAGAACGACGGCTTCTCGGTGCCGTGGTCACGGTCGCAGCCGAAGCGGCCGGGCGTCTCGGCGCGGCCGATCAGCGCTATCACCATCCTCTTGCTGTTGGCCGCCTGGACATTGTCGGCCCGGTTACAGCTGGTCTCGCCGGTCTTCCTGCCCTCGCCCGCCGCAGTCTGGGCAAAGTTCGTCGTGGTTGCCCGCGACGGTTTCGTCGACGCGACACTGCTCCAGCACATCGCGGCCAGTCTAGGCCGTGTGTTCGCCGCGCTGATCGTGGCGATCGCCGTCGGCGTTCCGGTGGGGCTTGCCATCGGCATCAGCAGGATCGGGCGCGGCGTGTTCGATCCGCTGCTGGAATTCCTGAGGCCGATCCCGCCGCTGGCCTACCTGCCGCTGATCGTCATCTGGTTCGGCATCGGCGAGCCGTCGAAGATCCTGGTCATCGCCATCGCCATGCTGGCGCCGGTGGCGCTGTCGACCGCCGCCGGCGTGCGCGGCGTCTCGCGCGAGCGCATCGACGCGGCGCGTTCGCTGGGCGCGACGCGCGGACAGGTTATCCGCCATGTCGTGCTGCCCAGCGCGCTGCCTTCGATCCTCACCGGCCTGCGCATCGCGCTCGGCGCCGGCTGGTCGACGCTGGTGGCGGCCGAGCTGGTGGCGGCGACGCGCGGGCTGGGCTTCATGATCCAGTCGGCGGCGCAGTTCCTGGTCACCGACGTGGTTGTGATGGGCATCCTGGTGATCGCGACGATCGCCTTCGCGCTGGAGTTCGTCATCCGCAGGATCGAGCGCGCGCTGGTGCCCTGGGCGGGGCGGGAATGACCGGAACGAGGAGAATGACGATGACCCATTCCACCGCGGTGCTTTTCGCCCATCTCGGCACCTGGCTGTTGCGCCTGCCGCCGAGCGACAAGCAGTTGGAAGACAGGCGATCGGGGGACGAACCGAAATCGCCGACGCCGGTGCTGCTTGCCGGCGAACGCGATCGCCTGCCGCCGCGTGACGAAAGCTTCTATTGGGCCTGGCAGTACTGGTCCCAGTGATTGATCCCGCGGCCCGACCTTTCCCCAAGAGCAACCAAGGAGAATCCCATGAGCAATCCAGTCCTTGTCGACCAGGTCATTCCTGCGTCCGATGTCATTCCGCTGACCGCGCGCGTGGGAGCGGAAATCAGGGGCATCCGCCTCGGCGGGAGCCTGCCGGATGCCACCATAGCGGCGATCAACCAGCTTCTTTTGCAGCACAAGGTCGTCTTCTTCCGCGGGCAGGAGCATCTCGACGATTCGGAGCATGAACTGTTCGCGCGGCGGCTCGGCGATCTTGTTCCTCACCCCACGCAGGGACCGGTGGCGGGTACCGCTTCGATCCTCAATCTGGATTCGAGCCGCGGCGGCGGCCGCGCGGACCAATGGCACACGGACGTCACATTCGTGGATGCCTATCCAAAATTCTCCGTCCTTCGCGGCGTCGTCATTCCCGCGGCCGGTGGCGATACCATCTGGTCCAACACGCACGCCGCGTATGAAAGCCTGCCGGCGCCGCTGAAACTGTTGGCGGACAATCTCTGGGCCATTCACAGCAATGCCTACGACTACGCCGCCGTGCGTCCCCGCGCCACCGCCGAGGAAAGGAAGCACTTCGAAGAGGTCTTCACCTCGACCGTCTACGAGACCGAGCACCCGGTCGTGCGCGTGCATCCGGAAACCGGCGAGCGCTCGCTGCTGTTGGGCAATTTCGTCCAGCGCTTCGTCGGTCTGTCGAAGAGCGACTCCGCAAAACTCTACGAGCTGTTCCAAACCTATGTGACCACGCCGGAAAATACCGTGCGGTGGCGGTGGCAGGCCGGCGACGTCGCGATCTGGGACAATCGAGCCACCCAGCACTATGCGGTGAACGACTATGGCGACCAGCACCGGATCGTGCGCCGCGCCACCGTCGACGGCGATGTGCCGATCAGCGTCGACGGACGCCGCAGCGTCACCCACGTCAAGTCGGCCAAGCCGACGGCAAGGGCTGCTTGAAGGCAGGCGGAGCAGCACCCCCTTCTCCCCTTGTGGGAGAAGGTGTCGCCGAAGGCGACGGATGAGGGTGTTCCAGGCAATGCCGACGTCTCACTCCGCTGGAGCACCCCTCATCCGTCTCGGCGCTGCGCGCCGATCCACCTTCTCCCACAAGGGGAGAAGGGGCGCTGTCCCCTCACACGCGCGAGCGGTTCGCCCAGCCGAGGCCGAGCAAGGCCGACCAGCATGGTGACGAGCCCGACATAGAGCCATTCCCGCTGGCCGGTCATGAAGCTGCCCTGGACCAGACCGAGGCCCTGCAGCGACCATAGCACGCCGATGCCGAGCACGATCAGCGCCAGCACATTCCTGATCAGTCGCATGGGCGAGGCCCTCTCCGAAAGTTGATCCTGAACGGCAATGGGAACGCAATAAAAGACCTAAAGGAAGCGAAGACGTTTCGCTCCATTCTACTTGCATCTTGATGGCCGATCTTGCCCGACACATCCCGGGAATCGACCTGATGTTCATCAAGAATACGCCCGCTCAGGGTCCAAAATATCATGACAAACTGTTTCGTGGCGACTCCAAACGTGTGCCTTTGCCATGGAACCGCCAGACGATTGCCGCATTTCCCGCCTCAATCGGTACTTACGGCGGGTTGTCTATCAACGGAGCCCACCCCTAAAAGATGAAGAAAACCAACCGCACCGCGCTTGTCGCGGCAACGGTCGCGGCTGGCCTGATGGCCGGCGCCTCGACCGCCTCCTCCGCCGCCGCGCAATGCGGCCGCGCCTCCTGGTACGCCCTGCATTCCAGAACCGCTTCCGGCGAGCGCATGAACCCCGCCGCACTGACCGCCGCGCACCGCAGCTTGCCGTTCGGCACCAAACTCAAGGTCACCAACAAGAACAACGGCCGCAGCGTCGTCGTCCGCATCAACGATCGCGGCCCGTTCATCAGGGGGCGCGTGCTCGACCTCTCCCGCGGCGCCGCAAGCCAGCTCGGCTTCATCGGCTCGGGCCATACTGCGGTGTGCATGGCGCGAGTCTGATATGTCTGACATGTCCGGCAAGAGGGGCCGGACATAATTCTTACACGGTTCGGCAACGCACATTGAGCCGGCTTGGCCGTTCGAGGCGGATTTCCAACGCTTTGGACGAAAGAAGCATTGATCACTCGACGTGACGTATTGCATCGCAACAATATCTTGCTAACCTCGCCGCTAGACATTTGAGGCTCGGCGCTGCACGTCGTTGGGTCGCATGCAGCAGCGGGGTTCCCGATGTTCTACCAGCTCTACGAATTGAACCATGCGGTGCTGCAGCCCGCCCGCCTCTACGCCGACGCGGTGCGGCTTTTCTACTCCAACCCGCTCAATCCGGTTTCGCATACGCCGCTCGGCCGCTCGGTCGCGGCTGCCGCGGAACTGTTCGAGCGCACGACGCGCCGCTACGGCAAGCCGCAATTCGGCCTGACCAAGACGATGGTCGACTGGAAGACCGTCGACGTCACCGAAAAGACCGTCTGGTCGAAGCCTTTCTGCAACCTGCAGCGCTTCGAACGCTCGCTGCCCGCCGATCGCAAGCCCGACCCGAAGCTCCTGATCGTGGCGCCGATGTCCGGCCACTATGCAACGCTGCTGCGCGGCACGGTCGAAGCGATGCTTCCTCACGCCGACGTGCACATCACCGACTGGGTCGATGCCCGCATGGTGCCGCTGTCGAAGGGCAGTTTCGATCTCGACGACTATATCGACTACATCATCGACATGTTCCATGCGCTGGGTCCGGACACCCATGTCATGGCGGTGTGCCAGCCCTCGGTGCCCGTGCTGGCGGCGGTGGCGGTGATGGAAAAGCGCGGCGACCCCTTCGTGCCTTCGACCATGACGCTGATGGGCGGCCCGATCGACACCCGACGCAACCCGACCGCGGTCAATCTTCTGGCCGAGGAGAAGGGGATCAGCTGGTTCCGCGACAACGTCATCATGCAGGCGCCCTGGCCGGTGCCTGGCTTCGGCCGCGAGGTCTATCCCGGCTTCCTGCAGCTTTCAGGCTTCATGAGCATGAATCTCGACCGCCACATCATCGCCCACAAGGACTTCTTCATGCATCTCGTGAAGCATGACGGAGACAACGCCGAGAAGCATCGCGACTTCTACGACGAGTATCTGGCGGTGATGGACCTGACGGCGGAGTTCTATCTGCAGACCGTCGACACGGTGTTCGTGCGCCACGCTCTGCCGAAAGGCGAGATGACCCATCGCGGCGAGGCCGTCGACCCGAGCCTCATCCGCAACGTCGCCCTGTTCACCGTCGAGGGCGAAAACGACGACATTTCCGGCCTCGGCCAGACCCAGGCCGCTCACGACCTGTGCGTGAACATCCCGGCCGACTGGCAAGCCCACTACGTGCAGCCGGCCGTCGGCCATTACGGCGTCTTCAACGGCTCGCGGTTCCGGTCGGAGATCGTGCCGCGCATCGTCGACTTCATCGGCAGTTACGGCCGCCGGACCCGGGTGGCGGCGAAGCCGAAGCTGGTCCGCTCCGCCAAGAGTTAAGCGAGAGCGGCGCGAACCCGGCTTCGGCCAGGAAACGCTTGACGGCTTTCCGTTCGAAGGCTTTCTAAAACAACTGCTTATGGCGGCTAGGCGGTCCCGTCGAAAGACGCGCCGCCGCGGGCGGCTTCTGGCCTTCGCCAAGGCCCCTGTTGCGCAAGTGCCGCTGTCCGGACCGCGCGGGTAACCATCCCGTCAAACTCATCGCTGTCTCTAATTGACACGGACTGTAAATCGCCTTTAACGTTTCGTTAATAAAAGAACAGGGCGGACCGGGGGACTATGAACTCCTCACCGATGGCGCGGATGCTGCGTTTGTGTGCAGTCGCAGGGATGGCGATCTCGGCCCATTGGGCGGTGCCCGCATGGGCGGCGGGCGCCATGACCACCGGCGGTCTGACCTCGCAGCCGATCGGACACTATGATTTCTGCAAGGCGCAGCCCAGCGAATGCAACATCCGCCCGGCCAATCTCGCGC
>NZ_RZSL01000270.1:0-8198 GCF_003997355.1 Mesorhizobium sp. M1E.F.Ca.ET.041.01.1.1
CTGAAAAGATATCCGGTGCCAACGCTGAGCACTACCAGCACCGCCATGTTGAGGACGCCGTTGCGCAGGGCGCGCCAGGCCGCGACAACGAACGGCCAGACCGGATAGAGGATCGCGGCGCTTGCGAGGAAGAACATCGCCAGGTCTTGGCTCATCCCCGCGGGCGGCTGGAACCACGGCTTACCAAGCCCCATCGGCTCCATGGCAAAGATCGGCAGCGTGAAGACCAGGCTCACGATGAAACGGTTGCGCATGTCGCGCACCATGTCCTGCATGTCCATGCCGGCGGCGTGCCCCATCTGGTGGGCCATCGCGTCATGGGCGGGAGCCGGCCGTCTATCCGTGGGAGCTGGCGCTGGCGGATGGTGCTCAAGATGCGCAGCCGAAGGTGCGCGAGGGTGGTCTGGAGGCAGTGCCGCGGCGTCCGGAGCGCAGGTGTGGCGGGGAACTATCTCGCCGGCGCAATGGAACCCGCACGCCTCGATCACCTTGGTGATCGTGACGCCATCCGTGCGGGTCTCGTCATAGGTGACGGTTGCCGTATCTGCCCCGGGATTCATGGTGACGTCGACAACGCCGGGGACGGCCTTCAGCCGCTTCTCCACGCCAAGGAAATCGAGCATTGCGATCAGCCCGCGGACCTCAAGCGTGATCTTTTGCGTCATCTTTTTTTCCCTGCCGAGAAGCGAAGATTCCGACGGATCGGCAACATGTCGCATTGTTGGATACTCCTGTCTCTGTGCACTCGATCACCGCCACTGCCAGCGCATTCCAAACATCGACTTCAGCCCAGCCAGCCGCCGGTAAACCCGGCACGGCGCAACCCAGTCACGATGTGCGGGCAACCGCGCATCAGGCGCCACAACAGGCCAGTCAGATGGTTCTCGATCATCAGCACGATGGGGCCTTGGTTGATGCCGAAGTGCCAGGGCGATACCCAGAAGCCGTACGGATTGCCGGCCTCGCCTGGATGAGTGGGATTGAAGGCGGCCTTGAAGCCGTATCTGTTGAACTCTTTCAGCTTCGCCTGATGGATGCAGAAGTGGATCGCCTGCAGGACGATCTCGGAAGCGAACGGCAATGAAGCGACGACTGCCCAGGGCGCGAGCGTGCCGTCATCCGGTCCGTAGGGGACGCCGCGCCCGACATAGTCGTAGAATTCCCGCTGGATGCCATTCAGCTTGAGAGTGGCGGGGCCTGGTCCTTCGCTCGCGGTGATGCCCCAGCAGCACTCTCGGTAACCGTCGAACCTGCGCGGGTTCATGATGGCATAGCATTGCTGGAGGTAGGTCGCTCGGCGGCTGTTCTCGAAATAGTCGATGCCCTTTTCCCGCATGAAGGCATCCTGGATCCCGCGAAAGTCGATCCAGACATGCGAGAGCTGATGCGTGAACAGCGGCCCGGCGTAGAGGTACTCGTAGCCGTAGCAGCTCTCCCAGCGGTAGGTCGAAGTCCAGGCGGCGTAGCTGCTCTCGGGAAGCGGAAAGGTCGGCGAGCCGAGCGCCAGAACGTAAAGCAGTAGGGCCTCGTCGTAGCCTTCCCAACGGTATTTGATGAACCCGTTTTCCGGTGTCCAGCCGTGCGTCACTGTCGCGCCCTGGTCTTGCGCCCACTGCCAATCGGCACGGCGATAGAGCGCGTCGGCGAGCGTGCGGATTTCCCGCTCGTCGGCTGCATCCGCATCGAAATAGGCGGCCGCCGACAGGGCGCCGGCCAGCAACAGCGCGCTGTCAATCGTCGAAAGTTCGCATTGCCAGGCGCGCCGCCCCGCCTCCATATCGAGGAAATGATAATAGAAGCCGCGGTGCCCGGTGGCGTCCGGCTCCGGTCCGTGCGGGCTTGCCCAGAAGAAGCGCAACGTGGCCAGCGTTCGTGCCACTGCAGCTTGACGCGCCATGAACCCGCGCTCGACGGCAACGGGATAGCAGGCGAGAGCGAGGCCCGTCGCAGCGATGCTTGCCGGCCAATTCGCAGCAGTCTTGTCGCGGATGAGGCCATTGGCAGGATTCACCTCGTCCAGGAAGTAGTCGAACGTCTCCCGCTGAAGCTGCAGCAGCTCTTCCGTGCCAATGCTCCGCTTCATCTTCATGGCCTCACCAGGAGATCTCGTCTTGGTCGCGTGGGGCCGTCGCGGTCTGCCTCAACGGCCCCTCCGAGCTCACATCATGCCCATCGGCGCCGGCATGAGCAGCTTGTCGGCCACGGCCTTTTGCGCTTCGCTCAACGTTGCGTAAAAGGGCTCGATTGCCGTTTTCAACTGGCGCAGGCCTTCGAGCCGTGCAGAGAGCATCTGCTCGACTTGATCGATCCTCTTCAGAGGCGTCATGGCGGCAGAGCCAGCGGACATCATCGCGCCGCCCATCCCGGCCATCGCCTCTTTTGCGAGCTTGGCATTGGCACGCATTGCATCGGCCACAGCCTTCCATTGCGGCTGTTGCGCATCGGTCAGCTTGAGCTCGGCCTGCAGGAACGCGATACGCCCTTCGACGTGGTCCGGAGACATCATCTGTTCAGCCGATCCGTCCTTCGCAGACATCATGCCCATCATCATCCGCATCATCTCGCCGGACATCATCCCGCCCTGGGGCATCATTCCGCCCATCATTCCACCTTGGGGCATTATTCCGCCTTGAGGCATCATGCCGCCCTGCGGCATCATTCCACCCTGCGGCATCATCCCGCACATCATTCCACCCTGAGGCATCATTCCGCCTTGAGGCATCATCCCGCCCTGCGGCATCGTTCCGCTCTGGGGCGTCGTTCCGCCCTGGGGCATCGTCCCGGCGCTGTCGCCGGACACCGGAGCGGGCGAAGCGGCAGGCGCGGTTTCCGCAGTGCCGGCGGGATGGTGGGAGTCGTCGGCGAAGGCTGCAGATGTGAAGAGCATGGCTGCCGCGAGGATGGACTTGCTTGGCGTTTTCATTTCTTGGTTCTCCTGGGTTTCGGGTTCTGGGTTCGTCCGTGCCGGTCACCCGGCATTTCCAGGCGCCGGCTGCGGCGCCTGGAACGTGATCCCGTTTGGCCCTTTGCCGACTGCATAGGACTGCAGGGCCGCCTTGTCCTTGACCGAGATCAGCGACACGGTGCCGTCGACGATGTTGGTCACGAAGACGAAAGCGCCGTCGTTGCTGATGACGACTCCATGCGCTCCGACGTCGCATGAGAGCGGGTCGGCAAGCGTGAGATTTGCCCGCCGAGCAGGTCGTCAGAGGACAGAACGAGGAGGCCGAAAGGCTTCGTCAGGTTTGGTCAGCGCGAAGCCTGATTGGTCTAGGAACACTGGAGCGTAAGGCTCCGGTACAAGGCCGATGTCCGAAGCAGCCGCAAGAACCGCAGCCGAACAAGCGAAACAATGCCCACTCGCGCACAAACCGCAATTGGCGTGGGCTGCGCCGTTATGACAACCTGAATCATCCGGAGCGGACGCGAACAGGACGGTTGCCGTCGAGGCCGCCCGATCGGCTTCGCAGCCGGCGATAGATGTAGATGGAAAGACCTTGGCTGGCGAAGCATCCTGTGAAGCGCTGAACTCGTGCGCCTGGGCTGAAGGCGTCAGCAACAGGAAAAGAGCAAGCCCGAACGCAAGCATGATCGCGCCGAAGGTCCCGTTTGCGGCCCGATGGTTTCGCTGCCAGATCTGACAAGATCGTCCAAGCACAACACGGCTTCCAGGCTCTTCACATTCTGTATGATCGCCTGCTCGGTCCAAATGCGCTTTGACGTGCGTCAAATCCGATCGACTCAGGCACCTCCAGGGCAACCTCAAAACACGCGCGTCCGATTGTGCGGCATCGCTGGAGACACGGACCGATATCGACAAGGCAGTATCAGCCGAAATCCGCATCGTTCAGCCAGCCGCCCTTGAAGCGAAGAGAGCCACATTAAACCCCGCTGATGTGTTATGTATTTCATGGAAGGGGCGTCCCCCGCGTGAAATGCGACTGGAACGAGCAGGCAAAGCCGCAACTTGATTGAGAGTGCGCGCGATGAGGTTCTGGGCAGCTATTGTTGGTTTGTTTTTCCTGGTTGCAGGCAATCTGCTGGAGGCACCCGCCCTTGCCGCCGGCGGCAACCGGGTCGCCCTGGTCATCGGCAACAGCAAATATGTCTACGCGCCGGCGCTTCCCAATCCTGCCGGCGACGCGCGCCTGATGGCCGAAGTCCTGCGCAAGGCGGGGTTCAACGTCATCGAAGGCGTCGACCTCGACTACGCCGGAATGCGTGACCGGCTGAACAAGTTCACCGAAGCCTCGTACGAGGCGGATACGGCGCTGATCTACTACGCCGGCCACGGCATGCAGGTGAACGGCAAGAACTACCTGATCCCGGTCGATGCCGAGCTTACGGCTCCGGCGCATCTCAAGACCCGCACCATCCAGATCGACGAGCTGCTCGACGCTCTCCCGCCGGACCCCGCCGTCGGCATCGTCATCCTGGACGCCTGCCGCGACAATCCTTTGGCGCGGACGCTCGCGGCTTCCTTGCCGAAGAGCCGCTCGACCACCGCGCCGGGCCTGGCGCCCATCGATGTCAGCGGCTCGGACGTTGGCACCGGGGGCGTGCTGATCGCCTTTGCGACCGATCCCGGTTCCGTGTCCTATGACGGCAACGGCGCCAACAGCCCTTACACGACCTCGCTGGCCAGACATCTGGCCGAGCCGGGCGTGGAGATTCAGAGCGCGTTGACCCGCGTTCGCGGCGAGGTGACGGCCGAGACCGATGGGCGCCAGCGGCCCTGGCACAATGCCTCGCTCGGCCGCGAGGTCTTTATCGGCCCGCAAACGCCGCCACCCGCCGCCCCGGCCCCGCAGCCATCCGCCACCGAGACTCCGGCCCAACCCGCAGGCACCGACGCGCGCGGATGGGAAATCGAGCAGCGCGTGTGGGACGAGGCCTCCAAGCGCAACACGCTGGCGCATTACGAAGCCTATCTGCAGCAATTCCCCAAAGGGGCGTTCGCCGATCTCGCCCGTCTCAACATCGATCAGCTCAAGAAGTCGCCAGTCACTGTCGGCAATGCACCAGCCGTTGTCGCCAATACCGAGAGCGCCGCGTCGCGATCCGCCACGGCGGCGGCACCAGCTGCGGCCGCCAATCCGGAAACCGACACCGGGACCGAACTGACGGAAAGCGCGATCGGGCTCGATCGTCAGGAAAAGATCGACCTGCAGGAAAGGCTGCTGGCGATCGGTTACGACCTGGAAGCCGACGGCGACTTCGGCCTCAAGACGCGCCGCGCCATCGGCCAATGGCAGGAAGAGAACAAGCTGCCCCCGACCACCTTTCTTACCTCAAAGCAATATGCCCGCCTGAAACTCGATACGGACGATGCCCTGAAGAGCTACCGAGCCCAGCGGGCGTCGGAAGCGGAAGCCAGGAAACAGGAAAGCGCCGCACCGCAAAAGACCGAGAAACCGCAGCCGGTCGTCCGTGCGAAGCCGAGACCCGACCGGCAGCGCGAAGCAGCCAATCCAAGACCGGCGCCGAAATCGAAGGCGGCGGGACGAAAGTCCGGGTTCCGCACCTGCAGCGGCATTGACGGCACATTCGAGGTTCCCGCGTCGCAGAGATGCCCGTTGAGCGGCTACGCGCATTATTGAATGTTATCGATGGGACGAGAAGGTGTTTTGTCCGGGCTCAGGCATTCGCCGACGTCAGGAATCAGCTTCTCGCCCAATCCTCGTGCCCGTGACGCACGCGGACAATGAGGATGTCGCCGTCTCCCTCGATCCGGTAAACGACTAGATGGGCCTTGAACGGATGGATTCGCATCGGCGGTGATAACTCAAGTCGCTCCCGCGCGATGCGCGGATTGGCGACGATCAGATCGAAGATCGCGAACAACTCGTCATGATATTGTCTGGCTTGCACGGGGCCAAACAGGCGGACACCCTGCTCGGCAATGCCGATAATGTCCTCTTCCGCCGCTATCGATAGGCGGAAACCCATTATCGCTTGCCGCGTGGCGCCTCTGCCCGATTGACCGCCTCTGCGAAAAGCTCGTCCTTGGAGCGCCTGCCGATCCCGCTCTTCAGGCCGTCATCGACAAAGCTCTGCATGGCCGCAATCTTGTCGTTGCGCTCCTGATCTTTGCGGATCAGATCACGCACGTAATCGCTCGCATTGGCGTAACGCCCCGTTTCAGTCTGCGCCTCCACCCACGCCTTCATGGGATCGGGCAAGGATACGTTCATCGTCGCCATATCGGCCTCCATATAATGTCCAGTATGGCACATTTTGACAAAGTTTGTCAAATCTTTCGCCCTGCCGTCGCACACCGCGTCATGCGCCACCCTGGGTGTACCTGAAGAGTTACCCTGCGGATTCATGCGCTCACATCTCGCCGAACTCTCTGAGCTTGGCCTCGCCGACGCCGTTCACCTCGGCGAAGGATCGAGGTTGATCGGCCCGAATCGACGTCCGGCCGGCCGTGCGCTGGCCTGCCGCTCCTTGGGCCGCAGCGCTCATTCCGTCATTAGTAACCGTCGGCGACCAAGTCCGACCGAGCGAAAAGCGACCCTATCAACTTCAATTAACGACACCATCAGTGACACCAATTGACAGTCGTCGATTTTCATGACACAAACAGTGCCATCAATTAGGAGCACCCGCGTGTCGCAAGTCCGCACCTACAACAGCCCCATGCGCGAAGAGAAAGCGCGTGAAACGCATGAGGAGATCCTCTGCGCCCTGTTTGAGCTCATGGATTCGGCCACCGCCGCCGACGAGATCAGCATGGAGGCGATCGCCCGGAAGGCTGGCGTGCAGCGCCGCACGGTGTTCCGCCACTTCGCCACCAAGGACGACCTGCTGGCTGCCTTCTGGCCCTGGTTGAATGCCCGGATAGGGGCCTCTACGACCCCAAGGACTCCCAAGGACATCGTCGACGGCCCCCGCCAGGCCTTCCCCCGGTTCGATGTGCACGACGCGGCGATCCGCTCGTCGCTCCATTCGCGGACCGGCCGTGAGATGCGCATGGGCACGGTGGCAAGCCGCCGCGCCAATTTCAGGCGCGCGCTGGCTCCCGCCATTTCCTCTCTTCAGCCCGCCGAGGCCGAGAAGGTCGAGGCGCTGGCTCATCTGCTCTTCTCGGCCTCCGCATGGGAGATCCTGAAGGACTATGGCGGTCTCACCGGCGCCCAGGCCGGCGAGACCGCATCCTGGGCACTCGAGGTGATCCTGTCCGCGGTCACCCCGGGTCAATCACCGGCGGAAGTCACAAACCAAAGAGACAAGCCATGAACTTCAACGTCACCACTCCCGAGGCCGCCCAGACGCTCTGGGTCGTCGCCGACCGCATCCGCCTGCTCGGCGGCATCTCCGATTCCAGCCTTGAACTTATCGAGGTCGAGGTCCCGCCAGGTTCCGGCACTCCGCCGCACAGCCACGCCTCGCCCGAATTGTTCTATGTGCTGGAAGGCGCGCTCACCGTCCGACACTTTGGCGCGGGCGGCCCGCCCGAAGTGACTGTCGCGGGTCCCGGTACCTCGGTGCGCATCGGCCCGAGGGCGCCGCACAATTACTCCAACGACAGCGGCCGCCCGGTGCGGATGCTGGTGCTCGTCGAGCCGTCCATGATCGCTTTCTTCCGCGACATCGGCACCGCCGAGCCGCAGGCCCAGCCCGACTTCGCCCGCATCGGCGCAGCCATGCAGCGCCACGGGATCGAGGCGCTGCCCGTAGCGGCCTGAACTGTCGCCGGGGTTCACCTGCAGGGGAGAGCAAGGTGCTTCCCTGCAGGCGGCAACGTCTCAGCGGCGAATGGTAACGAGCTAAGCGCCCGCCTGATGCGCCGCGATCGCGCTCAAGAAAATCTCGCCGAATTCCCTGAGCTTGGCCTCGCCGACGCCGTTCACTTCGGCGAAGGCGTCGAGGTCGCGTGGGCGGCGTTCGGCCATGTCGATCAGCGTGCGGTCGGAGAAGACCACATAGGCCGGCACCTGGCGTTCCTTCGCCAAGCGCAGCCGCAGCGTCTTGAGCGCGGCGAGGAGCGCGGCGTCCAGATCTTCCGTGCCGGCGGCAGCCTGGGCTGAACGCGCCTTGTTGCGCAAGGAACGGTGCCGCGTCTCGACGCGATACTCGAACGCGGTTTCGCCGCGGCCGAGCGCGCGGCCGCTTTCCGAAATGGCAAGGCCGCCATAGCCGTCCGGATCCGGCATCAGAACCCCGCCCGCCACGAGTTGGCGGATCAGCGACAG
>NZ_RZSL01000271.1:0-8198 GCF_003997355.1 Mesorhizobium sp. M1E.F.Ca.ET.041.01.1.1
ATCGAATGGCACCATGTCATGGCGGCCACGCTGCTGGCCACCTTGCCGGTCGCGATCCTGTTCATCTGGCTGCAACGCTATCTCGTCCGGGGCTTGGCGCTCGGGGCCGTAAAATAGCTGTCATTGTCCATGGAGTTTTGATGCGCATCTTCACCGCCTCGCTGGCGACGGAAACCAACACCTTCTCGCCGGTGCCGACCGACCGGGCCTCGTTCGAGATGGCCTTCTATGCCGGCCCCGGCAAGCATCCGGAGACGCCGACGCTCTGCTCCTCGCCGATCGTCGCGCTGCGCCGGCGCTCGGCGAAGGAAGGCCTGACCGTCATCGAGGGAACCGCCACCTGGGCGGAGCCCGGCGGGCTTGTGCAGCGGCAGACTTTCGAGGCGCTGCGCGACGAGATCCTCGATCAGTTGAAGGCGGCCCTGCCGGTCGATGCGGTGATCCTTGGCCTGCACGGCGCCATGGTGGCGCAAGGCTATGACGACTGCGAAGGTAATCTGCTGGAGCGCGTGCGCGCGATCGTCGGGCCGAAGGTGGTGATCGCCTCGGAATTCGATCCGCACAGCCATTTGACGCCGAAGCGCGTTGCGGCTTGCGATTTCATGGCTTACTTCCTCGAATTTCCGCACACCGATTTCTACGAACGCGGCGAGCATGTGGTCGAGATCGGCCTCGCGGCGGCGCGCGGCGAGATCAAGCCGGTGATCTCGACCTTCGACTGCCGCATGATCCAGGTGCTGCCGACGAGCCGCGAACCGATGCGTTCGTTCGTCGACAAAATCAAGGCGCTGCACGGCAAGGACGGCGTGCTGTCGGTCTCGGTCATCCATGGCTTCATGGCCGCCGACGTGCCGGAGATGGGAACGCGCATCCTGGTCGTCACCGACAACGACAAGGCAAAGGGCGACCGTCTCGCGGAGACGCTGGGGCGCGAGCTCTACACCCTGCGCGAGAAGACCGCGATGACGATGCTTTCCGCCGCCGCCGGCATCGAGCGGGCGCTTGCCGTGCGCGCTGAAAGACAAGACAAGCCGGCGGTCATCGCCGACATATGGGACAACCCCGGCGGCGGCGTGCCGGGCGACGGCACCATCGTGCTGCGCGAATTGTTGGCGCGCGGCGTCGACAAGGTCGGCGTCGCGACGATCTGGGACCCCATCGCGGTGACTTTCTGCCATGCCGCGGGTGAGGGCGCGGTCATCGACCTGCGTTTCGGCGGCAAGGCCGGTCCCCAGGCCGGCGAGCCCATAGACGCGCGCGTCACAGTGTTGAAGGCCGTCGGCGAAGGCTGGCAGAGTTTCGGGCCGAGCCGGGTGACGCTGGGGCCGTCAGCGGTGGTTCGCATCGAAGGCACCGAGGTCGACGTCATCCTCAACACCAACCGCACCCAGACCTTCGAGCCGGATATTTTTTCCAACATCGGCATCGATCCGCTGTCGAAAGACATCCTGCTGGTCAAGTCGACCAACCATTTCTACGCCGGCTTCGCGCCGATCGCCGCCGAGATCATCTATGTGACGGCGCCGAGCTCCTATCCGAGCAATCCGGCGGCGACGGATTACAAGAAGCTGAAGCGGCCGATCTGGCCGCGGGTGGAGGATCCGTGGAGCTGATAAGTCTCCCCCCTTGAGGGGGAGATGTCGCCGAAGGCGACAGAGGGGGTCGCCTCAACTGCCGCGACGCCCCGCGGTGGTGAAGGAGAACGTCGGCGCTTCACGCGCGGCGACCCCCTCTGGCCGCTTCGCGGCCATCTCCCCCTCAAGGGGGGAGATCAGTCGGCGCTACACCAATCCCCGCTTCACCATCATCGCTCCGGGCGACGGCATCTTGCCACGGAAGGCGGTGTATAGCTCCTCAGGGTCCTTCGAGCCGCCGGCGGCGTAGATGTTCTTCCTCAGCCGCTCAGCCAGTTCCAGATTGAAGGGATCGCCCGTTTCCTCGAAGGCCGAGAAGGCGTCGGCGTCGAGCACTTCCGACCACATGTAGGAATAGTAGCCGGCTGAATAACCATCGCCCGAAAAGACGTGGCCGAAATGCGGGGTGCGGTGGCGCATCGCGATGGTGTCGGGCATGGCGAGCTTTTCGAGCGTTTCGGCTTCGAACTGAAGCGGCGTGTTCGGCGCGTCCGGACACGCGTGGTAAGCCATGTCGATCAGAGCCGAGGCGGTGAATTCGACCGTGGCGAAGCCGGCGCCGAAAGTGCGGGCGGCAAGCATCTTGTCGAGCAGGTCTTTCGGCATCGGCTTGCCGGTCTTGACGTGCAGCGCGTGCTTTTCCAGCACCGCCGGCACCGTCAGCCAATGCTCGTAAAGCTGTGAGGGGAGTTCGACAAAGTCGCGGCTCACCGAGGTTCCGGAGACTGATGGCCAGGTGACGTCGGTCAGCATGCCGTGCAGCGCATGGCCGAATTCGTGGAACAGCGTCTTCGCCTCATCGACCGACAGCAGCGCCGCCTCGCCGGCCGGCGGCTTGGCGAAGTTCATGATGTTGTAGATCACCGGCTTGGCGCCCGGCCCAAGCTTGTAGCCGGATTTCAGCGCGCTCATCCAGGCGCCGGAGCGCTTTGACGGCCGCGCGAAATAGTCGGCCAGGAACAGGCCGCGCTCGCCGCCGTCGGCATTCTTCACCACAAAGACGCGCGCGTCGGGATGCCAGGCCGCAATGCCCTTCTTCTCCTCGAAGCTGATGCCGAACAGGCGCGTGGCGACGTCGAAGCAGGCTTCGATGACGCGATCGAGCTGCAAATAGGGCTTCAATTCGGCCTCGTCGAAGGCGAATTTCTCGGCGCGCAGCTTCTCCTGATAGAAGCGCCAGTCCCACGCCGCGAATGTCTCGTTGCTGCCGGCTTCCGTTGCCAGCCGCTCCAGCTCCTTCTGGTCGGTCGCTGCCTTTTTCAGCGCCTTTTCCCAGACAGGGTCGAGCAGGTTGTGCACCGCCTTCGGCGTCTTCGCCATCGTGTCATCGAGCTTCAGCGCCGCGAAAGACTCGTAGCCGAGCAATTTGGCCTTCTCGGCGCGCAGTGTCAGCATGTTGCGCACCACATCCGTGTTGTCGGTGGCGCCGCTGTTCTGGCCGCGCATGGTGAAGGCGCGGAAGGCTGTCTCGCGCAGGTCGCGGCGCTCGGAAAAGGTCGAGAACGGCTCGTAGATCGAGCGCGACAGCGTCACCGCATAGCGGCCCTTCTGGCCGCGCATCTCGGCGGCTTCCGCCATGGCGCTCTTCAGGAAATCCGGCAGGCCGGCGAGATCGGCCTCGTCGAGGAACAGCGCCCAGTCGCGCTCGTCGGCCAGCACGTTCTGGCCGAATTTGGTGCCGAGCGAGGACAGCTCCTCGTTGATGGCGGCGAGCCGCTTCTTGCCCTCGGCGTCCAGTTTCGCGCCCGACCGGACAAAGCCCTTCCAGGTCTTTTCCAAGACGCGCAGCGTTTCCGGATCGAGCTCCAGGCTCTCGCGGCGCTGGTAAAGGTCATCGATGCGGGCGAACAGCTTCTCGTTCATCGAGATCGCCGAGAAATGCCGCGACATCTTTGGCGAAACCTCGCGCTCCATCGCCTGGATGGTGTCGTTGGTGTGGGCGCCGGCGCGGCACCAGAAGATCGACGAGACATGGTCCAGCGGCTCGCCGGCAAGCTCAAGTGCTGCCAGCGTGTTTTCGACCGTCGGCGTCTCGGTGTTGCCGGCGATCGCGTCGATCTCGGCCTGATGCGCCTCAAGCGCCGCGTCGAAGACAGGGCCAAAATCATTGTCGCCGATGCGGGAGAAATCCGGCAGGCCGAGCGGGCCTTGCCAAAGGGTCAACGGATGGGCGGCGAGGTCGACGGTCTTCAAGGATGACATGAGCGATTCCGGTGGGCTGGGTAAAGGCGGGTCGCACCGGATGTAGGGCGATGCTTCCTGTCGCGCAACAAACTGATTGCGCAATTCCGGACGGAAACCGCTATGCGCTTTTCCTGGAATTGCTTTGTGCTTAGTAAGCGCTGCAGTCCTGCGCGATCGCCGTCTGGGTGCTGGCGGTGATGCGGCCGGCAAGGACGGTGAAGGTCTCGCGCATCAGCGTGTCGTTTTCCGGGAAGTCGTAGCAGGCGAGCACGGTGGTCTCACCGTTCTCGCTTTTCTCGATTCGGTGGCGGATCGCGGCGCCCGCGACCGCGTCTTGCCACTGGTCGATCGAGTCGATGAATTCCTGCTTGTTCTGAACGACGCCAAGGTCCTCGAGCGTCATGCGCGCGTCGTCGGCAAGCAGGGCCGACAATTCGGCGCGGTCGGCGGCGAGCAGCGCCGCATACCAGCGGTCGATGACGGCGCTGTCATCGGCGCGAGCGGCAAGGAGAGAGAACAGCAGCGCGACGGTGGCAAAGACGGCATGGCGAAAATGACGATGCATCCTAGCCTCACTCCATTTCCAGCCGCTCGAAATCGCCGGTCTCCTTGTTCATCACCCAGAGCTCGCCGGTCGAGATGTCGAACCAAGCGCCGTGCAGCGTGAGCCTGCCCTTGCCCTCGAGGATCGAGACGCAGGGAAAGGTCCTGAGATTGGCAATCGAATAGCGGATCGAGATGCGCTCCAGCGCGGTCTGGCGCTCCGTCGCCGTCATGAAGGTGCTCGCCGTGACGGTTTCGGCAGCCGGCGCGATCAGGCTCATCCATTTGCCGATGAAATCGCCGGGCGACAGCGGCGCCGAATTGGTGTCGAGCGCGGCGCGGATGCCGCCGCAGCGGCCATGTCCCATCACCACGATGTTCTTCACCTTCAGGCTCTGCACGGCGAATTCGAGCGCGGCCGAGGTCGAGTGGTACTCGCCGTCCGGCTCATAAGGCGGCACCAGGTTGCCGACATTGCGCAGCACGAAGAGCTCGCCGGGGCCGGCATCAAAGATCGCTTCCGGCGCCGAGCGGGAATCGCAGCAGGCGACGATCATCGTCTCGGGCGACTGGCCCTCGCGCGCCAGCGAGCGGTAGCGCCCGCTTTCGGCGGGATAGCGGCCGCTCATGAAGTTGCGGTAGCCGGTCAGCAGGTGCTCGGGGAGGTGAGGCATGGGCAGCTAGAGCCTTTCCGGGGGTTGGAGGCGGCAGCTCGTTGCGATCGAGAAAAGGCTCTAACGGCAAAAGCCGGTCGCGAGCAATGCCGAATTGCGGATGGCAGCGTCGCAAACGCATGCCGCCAAAGCCGCGCAGCCGATTTTGCCTCAAGCCCAGATGGCGACGGGAATGCCGAAACGGTCGGTCAGCGGCGGGTCGGGCGACGGCCGCGCCTCGCCGCTGGCGATCCGTCCGGCAATCAGCATCATGGCCGCCGCGTCGAGGAAGTCGTCGCTTGCGGCACCTTTCGGCGGCGGCTGGTCGAGGAAGGCTTTCTCGTAGCCGTGCCGGCAAAGCAGCGCCTTGCGCTCGTCCATGCCGGCCGGGTTGACCGCGCCCTTGATCTTCTTCGGCAGCGCCATCGCCGCGCCGCCGTTCAGCCGGCAGAAGGCCACTTCAGGGTGCGATTCGAAGATGCGACCCCGCAGATCCGACCGCTCGATCAAAAGCGCGTCGATCTCGCGGATCTTCGCAAAGATGCCGAAAGCCTGGATGGAAACGCCGCGCGGCGGATCGGAGGTGGCCATCGCCACCGTGCTCGCCCGCCGGTGCGCCGCGTACCAAGCCTCGACCGTGGTGAAGTCGCTGGTGTCGGCATAGAGCGCCGCGCGCGAAGGGATGGCAAAGACGCTCGATTGCCGTGCTCCGAGCAGCGGCCGCACCAGCGCCTCCGGCCCGCGGCCGCCCCGGCGGGAAAGATCCGGCAGGCCGATCGGCATGTCGACGGCGATCGTGGCATCGGGCAGGGTGTCAAGCAGCGCCTGGAAGCGCGGGAAGACCGAGACCGATGGCGCGGCATCAGCAGCGCGGTGGACGGCGATCCAGCCGGCCTTGCAGCCGTCGACGCCGGCCAGAGCGGGATGCAGGTCTGCATCCCGCTCTGGCTGTTTGTTTAGCTGCATTTCTGCGACGCCAAGTGATTCCACTTGGCTGCAAAATGCTTTGGCGCCGCCGCCTGGCGTCACGCCCGCTTGTCCCGTCCGGGATGGAGGAGATGGCGAAGCTGCACCATGGCCATCGGATGCGACAGGCTCTGCGCGTCGGTCTCGAGCTGCAGCTCGTCGCCACCGCGTTTTGCGGTGCGCGCCAGGATCTCGTAGACGGCGGCCGTGGTCGACTGCAGCGCCTTCGGAGGCGGCTGGCCGGAGAGGATACGGGCGAGATAGATGGCGGCCGTCAGGTCGCCCAGTCCGTTCGGCGGCTTCTCGATCACGCGGTGCTCTGCAAGCAGCGCCTGGCTGCCGTCGAGCAGGAAATTGCCGGTACCGCCAGCCATCATCGACGGCGCCGAGGTGACCAGCATGGTGGAAGGGCCGGCGTGAAGCGCGGCCGCCATCACCGACTTGATGTCGGGCAGCGGCGCGCCGGCCATCCATTCGAGCTCGTAGCGGTTGGGCGTGGCGATGTCGGCGATCGACATCAGTCTGTCACGGAGCGCTGCGGCCGTCGATTCCGGCACGTAGAGCCCGCCCGAATCGCCCATGACAGGATCGCAGACATAAAGGGCGCCTGGCGTCTTCGTCTTGACGGCGGCGACCAGCGAGGCGACGGCCTCGGCCTGGCCGGCCTCGCCGAGATAGCCCGAGAGCACCGCCTTGACCTCACCCAACCAAGGCGCGCGCTCGAGATCGGCCATCAGCGCCTTGAACTGGTCGAGCGGCGGCACGATGCGGGTGGCGCGGCTGTGGCCCGGGTGCCAGGGCAGGATGACGGTGGGTACCGCCCAGACCGGAAAGCCCAGTGTCTCGAGCGCGAAGACCGCGGCGCGGTTGCCGACCGAGCCGCGGGCGACATGGCTGGAGATGACGATGACCGCACGCGGCGCGCCAGTTTTTTCTGCATTCATGGAAGTCGATTCCTAACCGCCCCGCGTGGCGACATACACCAGCCAGGCCAACAGCCCAATGGCGATGATGAGGCCGAGCGTTCGGCCAATGCGGGTGCCCCAAACTTCGATCGGATCGGATCGGTCGGCATCCGCGGCGGTCACGTGGTCGCGCGCGCCCTTCGCGGTGCGGGTGATGAACGATGCGCCGCCCGGCGCCGTCTCGCGCGCCACGCGCTCGAGGATGCGGCGCGATTCGCTTTCGTCGTCCCGGCGCTCGGTCATGGCAAATGTCCTTTCCTGTCGGGAGCTTAGCGTGTTCGTGCAAGCATTCACAGGGGTTCACGGCCGGCCAGAAGCAACATCACGGCCGGGTCATTTTCTTGCGCGCGGATTGTGCTATTGCTTCGCATGCAACTTTGACCCGAGGGACCAATCATGTTTGCCCAGCGCCTTTCCTTACCCTCCGCTTTTCGTAGCTTGCCTGCCTTGCTGATGATGGCTTTCGTGCTGCCGCTGCTTGCCGGCTGCGGCTACAACACCATCCCGACGGCGGAGGAGAACGCCAAGGCGGCCTGGAGCGAGGTGCTGAACCAGTATCAGCGCCGCGCCGATCTGATCCCGAACCTTGTCGAGACGGTCAAAGGCTATGCGTCGCATGAGAAGGACACGCTCGACGCGGTCGTCGAGGCGCGCGCCAAGGCAACGCAGATCACGGTGACGCCGGATACGCTGAAGGATCCGGAAGCCCTCAAGAAGTTCCAGGATGCCCAGGCTGGGCTGACGGGCGCGCTGTCGCGGCTGATCGCGGTGTCGGAAAACTATCCCGACCTCAAGGCCAACCAGAATTTCCTGGCGCTGCAGGCGCAGCTCGAAGGCACGGAAAACCGCATTGCGGTGGCGCGCCGCGACTACATCCAGGCGGTCAAGGACTACAATCTGACGCTGAGGACATTCCCCTCGGTGCTGTGGGCGACCTTCTGGTTCCGCGGCAACGAGCCGTTCGCCAACTTCACCGTCGAGGAAGACAAGATGCAGGTGCCGAAGGTGAATTTCGGCACGAGCACGAAGCAGGGCGGGTGAGCTGACCTAATAGATCGAGCCTGCTGGCCTTGCGCTCCGTCCCACCCCCCTCTGTCCTGCCGGACATCTCCCCCGCAAGGGGGGAGATTGGCCGTCATCTGTCCTTTCGCCAATTTCCGTCGTCTGAAGGAGATGGCCGGCGGCGAAGCTGCCAATCTCCCCCCTTGCGGGGGAGATGGCCGGCAGGCCAGAGGGGGGTGCGCAGGAACACC
>NZ_RZSL01000272.1:0-8157 GCF_003997355.1 Mesorhizobium sp. M1E.F.Ca.ET.041.01.1.1
GCCAGAAAGAATGCGCGGAACAGTTGCACGGCAATTTTCTTGGGCGCGGCAGGATGGAGAATCGGCGACGTCTCGCTTCCGATCGCGCTTGACAGTACCGGGCGACGGCGTAGCGTGGATGGACTGGTCTAGCGCGCCGCTCGTTCGTTTTATTGGGCTGTTTGCCGTTCTGAAACAAGCGTGAACGGCTCTGGCTTGCCAAGAAAACGGCGATACGCCGACGCGCCTCACGCTCGGGAGGAGCCAATGGCAACCAGTTGGCAATTGTCTGGAAATTATTTCGAGAATTGTAGCTGCGACGTCGTGTGTCCCTGCTTGATGTCCCCTAACGCGCCGTTGACATCAAAGCCGACGCAAGGCGTTTGCGACGTTGCTTTGGCCTTTCACATCGATACGGGCAACTACGGTGACGCTCGATTGGATGGCCTCAACATAGCGATGATTGCGCATACACCCGGCCCGATGGCGGACGGCAATTGGACGGCCGCGGCCTATATCGACGAACGGGCCGATGACAAGCAGACGGAGGCGCTGGGTGCGATCTTCACCGGCGCCGCCGGCGGCCCGATGGCCGTGCTCGCCCCCCTGATGGGCACCAACCTGGGGGTAAAGAAGGTGCCGATCAGGTACCAGATCGACGGCAAGAAGCGGTCGGTGGAGATCCCGGGGATCATGCAGATGGCGGTCGAACCGCTTCCGACGATGCGCGAGGACGGGGAGATGTGGGCGGCGACCGGCCATCCCGTCAATCCCGACAAGCTCGTCATGGCGATGGGCGTAGAGGGCAGCACGTTCACCGACCACGGCATGAACTGGGATAATTCCCGCCGAAACGGCCACTACGCTCCGATCAATTGGTCCGGCCAGCAATAGCCGCCTCGCATGTCGGAACGGGGCTCGCCTTTGGGCAATGCGGGTTCGCTGACGCTGCAGCGAAACATCATCGTCGCTCTTTTGATCGCCGTCGCGGCGGCGGCGTGGGCCATGCTCATCCGGCAGCGGGCCGGCATGGACATGCCGATGAACACGCCCACGATGGGCATGAATGCGCCGCTGTTTCTTGCAGCCTGGACCATCATGATGATCGCCATGATGTTCCCGACGGCCGCACCGATGATCCTGACGTTTCACCAGGTCCAGGCCGGCCGTCGGGGGCGCGGTGAGGCCTTTGTCTCGACCTGGGTGTTCTTGGGCGGCTACATGCTGGTTTGGGGTCTGGCGGGCGTGGTCGCCTTTGCGGGCGCGGCAGGCGCGGAGAGGATTGCCGGGCAGGCGGAGATGTCGGCGGCGACCGCCGCGCGCATCGGCGGCGTTCTGCTGATCGTCGCGGGTGCTTACCAGCTCTCCCCGCTGAAGGACCTGTGCCTGACCAAATGCCGTAGCCCGATGAGTTTCATCCTGGTCTCATGGCGCGATGGACAGTGGGGCGCGGTGCGCATGGGTCTGGAGCATGGGCTCTTTTGCCTGGGCTGCTGCTGGCTCCTGTTTCTCGCTCTCTTTCCTCTCGGCATCATGAACATTGCCGCCATGGCCGTGGTCACCTTGCTGATCTTTACGGAAAAGACCTTCCCGGCGGGAAAGAGGATAGCGACGCTATCGGGCACGGCTTTGCTGCTTTACGGCGCGGTGGTGTTGGTCTTCCCGCAGGCGTTGCCGACGTTTCCGGCGGCCGGTGCCATGGCAATGGATTGACAGACGATCGGGAATGTCGCGGGAACTCGGCGCCTGAAAGCCGCAATTGACCACCATTGACCCCGCTCTCCATCCGGCCGATATCCGCGCCAAATTACAATCCGAGATCCTTCAATGACCTCAGACCTCAAAGACGCGGCCATGGATGCGCGCGCCCCCGACACAGCCTGGCAAGCCGACGTCCGCGCCGGCGTGCGCCATGTGCGCGATCTTGCCGCGCTGCCGCTATCGCCGGCCGAGCGCGCCGCGGCGCAAGAAGCCGCCGCCGCCCACAAGGTGCGCGTTCCCAAAGCCTATCTCGACCTGATCGACTGGAACGACCCCCGCGACCCGATCCGCGCACAGGTGATCCCGTCGCCGGAGGAACTCGTGGCAACCGAGGGCGAGCTCGACGACCCGATCGGCGACCACGAATTCAGCCCGGTGCCCAGGCTGACGCATCGCCATGCCGACCGCGTGCTTTTGTTCCCGACCTATCAATGCGCGGTCTATTGCCGCTTCTGCTTCCGGAAGGAGTCGCTGACGTCGATCGGCCGCGGCTATACGCGCGAGGCGCTGGAGCCGGCGCTGGCATACATCGCCGGCCACCCCGAGATCCGCGAGGTGATCCTGACCGGCGGCGATCCGCTGTCGCTGCCCGACAAGGCACTTGCCGAAATCCGCGCCCGCATCGAGGCGCTGCCGCATGTGCGGCTCTTACGCATCCACACCCGCGTGCCGGTGGCGCTGCCGTCGCGCATCACGGCTGGGTTGGTCGCCACCCTGCAGAGCAGGTTGTTGGTGACGGTGGTGGCCCACTTCAACCATCCCCGCGAGATCACCGCCGAAGCCGAAACGGCCTGCCGGACGATGCGGCAGGCGGGTTTCGTGCTGCTCAACCAGAGCGTTTTGCTCAAAGGCGTCAACGACAATGTCGAGGTGCTAGAAGAACTCTGCCGCGAGCTGATGTACCGGCTCGGCGTCAAGCCCTACTACCTGCACCATGGCGACCTGGCGCGCGGCATGGCGCATCGCCGCGCCACGATCGAGGAAGGCCAGGCGCTGGTCGCCGAACTGCGCGCCCGGCTCTCCGGCATCTGCAACCCGACCTATGTCATCGACCTGCCCGATGGCGGCGGCAAGGTGCCGCTGGCGGCCAGCCACATCGAAGGGCGGGAGGGTGAGACGTGGCGCATTCGCGGGCAGGATGGCGTGGTGAGGGCGTATACCGAGGTGGTGACCGACCTCTGAAGCGCGGGCTTGTGGCCACTAGAGCAATTCCGAACGGAAAATCGCTTCGCACTTTTCCTGGAATTGCTCCAAGGGGCGGCCCGGCAGCCCTGTTGGGGGCAATATGCCGGCTGCCGGGCCTAACCGGCGGGGGGTGGTGGTAGTGGCCGCCGGCTGACGCAAGCATGGGACGGTGCCGTCACGACCGCACCATGTGAACGAAGGATCGCTTGCTTTATTCCTTCGTTTGCACGATGCGGCGGCCCGCAAAAACCCCGATACTGTCATCGATCCTTTTGGATCATCAAAAGTCCTTAGCTGAATAAGTCCCTTAGCTAGGTCCCCCTAGCGATCCTTGAGCCCCGCCTGCTTCTCCCCGGAGCACGCGGGGCTCTCCCGTTTCCTGCCTCGGCGGGCCTCAACATTGCCCTCTTCTCGTGGGAACCGGATCCACGCCGCGCCATTCTTTAAGCGGGGCTGAAGGAACGCGGCGTGAAGGCTTTGTTGGGAATTGTCGCTGGTTTCGTGTTCACCTTGGCGGTGTTTGCCAGCGGGCTCGCCTTCGCCACCTGGCTGCTCGCCGCCAAGCCGGTGCGCCAGGCAACGCCGGCGATCGGTGTCTCAGAGCTGTGGACCAAGGACGCCCGGCCGGTCGATCCGGCAAGGCAGGGGCTCGAACGTATTCCCGCCCAGCAGGCGGCCGGCGCGCCCGCCAAGGCGGACGCGACGGCCAAGGCGAATAGCACGCAGACCGCAGCCCTCGCGACGCCGGCGCCCGCGCCGCGGCAATTGCAGCCATTGCCCGATGTCTCCCAGCCCGGCCTGCCCGCGCCCGACGCCAATGCGGCTGAGCCTTCCCGGCAGGCGGATGCGCCGGCCCAGCAGCAGGCACGGTTGCCCGCCGCCCATCTCGAATGGTGCGCCAACCGCTATCGCAGCTACCGCTCGGAAGAAAACAGCTACCGCTCCTACAGCGGCGAACTGCGGCCCTGCGTCTCGCCCTATTTCGATCCCGGCGGCGACAGCACCGCCTCGACCGACGCGACCCAGAATGAGCAGACCGATCAAGGCCAGGTGATCGACGACCAGGCCGAGATGGAAGGCTACGCCCCGACACGCGACGGCTACGCCACCACCTATGGCGGCCCGCCGGAGGAGATTTCGCCGGAGGAACAGACTCCCAGGGATCGGCTCCTGGGCCCGCAGTTTTCGGGCGACCACATCGACGACTGCTTCAGCCGCTACCGCACCTACAATCCGCAGGACAACACCTACCAGCCCTTCGACGGCGGCCCGCGCCGGCAGTGCGAGTAGGGGCTTCTTCGCGGTGATCACCTGCAAGGCCAGCGCGAGGCACCCCCCTCTGTCCTACCGGACATCTCCCCCGCAAGGGGGGAGATTGGGTGTCGCACCGGCTTTCGCCAATCGCCAATTGTAAAAAGGAAGGCGTCGTCGCCAAAGCTGCCAATCTCCCCCCTTGCGGGGGAGATGGTCGGCAGACCAGAGGGGGGTGCTGTCCCGCCGGCGTCTCTGATGCTCGCTCCGCCCCTCATCCGCCCTGCGGGCACCTTCTCCCCGTGAACGGGAGAAGGGAGCGCGCCACCCTAATTCAGCACCCTGCCGTCGATCTCCGCGATGCTGCGTGTTCCCGTCAGCGCCATGGTGACCGACAGCTCCTTGCGCAGGATCTCGATGGCTGTCGCCACGCCCGCTTCGCCGCCGGCGCCGAGGCCGTAGACATAGGCGCGTCCGACCAGGCAGGCGCGGGCGCCCAAGGCTAGGGCACGCATCACATCCTGGCCCGAGCGCACGCCGCCGTCGAACAGCACCTCGACCTCCGAGCCCACCGCCTCGGCGATCCTCGGCAGCATCGAGATGGTGGACGGCGCGCCGTCGAGCTGCCGGCCGCCATGGTTGGAGACCACGATGGCGTCGGCGCCGGCCTTGCTGGCGGAGCGCGCGTCGTCGACATTGAGGATGCCCTTGAGGATCAGCTTGCCCGGCCAGATGCTGCGGATCCACTCGACGTCGCTCCAGCTCAGCGTCGCGTCGAACTGGTGCGCCACCCAGTCGGCCACCGCCTTGATGTTGTCCTCGCCCTTCACATGACCGGCGAGGTTGCCGAAGGTCCAGCGCCTTGCCGTGAGCATCCGGGCCGCCCAGGCCGGCCGGCTGGCAATGTCGAGGATCGTGCGGACTTTCAGCGCCGGCGGCACCGAAAGCCCGTTCCTGATGTCGACGTGGCGCTGGCCCAGCACCTGCAGGTCGACGGTGAGCACCAGCGCGCTGCAGCGCGCGGCAAGCGCCCGCTCGGCGAGCGCTCGCACGAAGCCGCGGTCCTTCATCACATAGAGCTGGAACCAGAATGGCTTGCCGACGGCTTGCGCGACGTCCTCGATCGATGAGATCGACATCGTGCTCATCGTATAGGGTATGCCGGCAGCCTTTGCCGCGCGGCAGGCAAGGATCTCGCCATCGGCCCATTGCATGCCGCCGAGGCCGATCGGCGCCAGCGCCACCGGCAGCGATACCTTCTCGCCGAGGATCGTGGTTGCCGTGTCGCGCTGCTCGACATCGACCAGCACGCGCTGCCTGAACGTGATGCGCTCGAGGTCGGCGCGGTTGGTGCGCAGCGTCTGCTCGGCATAGGAGCCGGCCTCGGCATAGTCGAAGAAGACGCGCGGCACCCGGCGGCGCGCCGCCCGGCGCAGGTCCTCGATGCAGGTCATGTCCGTCATCAGCCTTGGCGCCGCCGGGGCTGCCCCGATCGCATCAGGCAGCGTCACCATCCCTGTCGGGACATCGAGCGCCGTGGGGACTACTCTTTCCATGGTCGCCTCCCATCGAATATTAGCTTGCACCGATGATTGAAGGCCGCTTGCCCGCCGATGTAAATTCACTAGCAAGTATACTTTCAACGGCCACGGCAGCGCCCCATGCCCAGAGCGTCCGAAGAGACGAGGCCCGAAATACTGCAGGCGGCCTACAAGCTGTTTCGCCGCCGGGGCTTCTTCCGCGTCGGCATGGACGAGATCGCGGAGGCGGCGGGCGTCACCAAGCGCACGCTCTACAATCACTTCGACAGCAAGGACGCGCTGCTGACCGCCGTGCTCGCCTCGCAGCACGAGCGCACCTTCGCAGACTTCCAGAACTACGGCATCGACCTTTCGGGCAGCGCGGCCGAGCTGATCGACAAGCTGTTCGAAGGCCTGGTGAAATGGTCGTCCAAGCCGCGCTGGGCTGGCTCGGGCTTCACCCGGCTGGCCATCGAGCTTGCCGACCTGTCAGGTCACCCCGCGCGCGCCATCGCCCGCCAGCACAAGGCGTTGATGGAGCGGCACCTGGAGACGCTGCTTGGCCAGGCGAAAGTGCCGGCCCCGAAAACGCGGGCGCGCGAGCTGGCCCTTTTGATCGAAGGCGCCATGGTGATGATCCTGATCCATGGCGACCCGAGCTACTGCACGGCCGCGGCGGAGGCGGCGAAGCGGCTGGTCAGTCTGGATTCCTCGCCCCCGTGAAGGGGTGCGTATCCGGGCTGGCGCCGTGATCCCCAATGTCCCGGCGGACATCTCCCGCAAGGGGGGATTGGCGAGAGCCGACGCGCCATCTGATCTTCCTCCTTGCGGGGAGATGGTCGGCAGACCAGAGGGGGTGCTGTCCGCCGGCGGTGCATGATTTCTCGCGCTGGGCGCGAGTAACCTCCTCCCGCTATCGGATACCGCGCGGAGACAAGCCTGAAACACTTCGCCGTGTCACCCGGCATTCCCGCGAAACGGCCGGAGGCGATTGTCGCGCATGTCAGACTCCAGGAGACGCTCGACCCGGGGCCTTGGCCCTGCCTTCACGGCTGACGTGCGCGAAGCCTGGGAAGCCGCTTACGGCCTGCTCGCCGGGGTCATGATCGCGGCGGCGCGCGAGGTGCAATTGGCGGCGTGAATCGCCTTTGGCCCCTCGCCTTGGCGGAGGCGAGGGGCCGAGCGCAGCGAGCCGGAGAGGGGGCCTTTGTAGGGAGTTCCCCCGCTCCGTCTCGGCTTCGCCGAGCCACCTCTCCCCCACTCCGTGGGGGCGAGGAAAAGGCGCCACCTCAGCCGACAACCTTCCCCGGATTCATCACGTTGCCCGGATCGATCATCGCCTTCACCTTCCGCGCCAATTCCCGCTTCACCGGGTCGGCGTGGCGCTCATAGGCGTCGCGCTTGTCGAGCCCCACCCCGTGCTCGGCCGAGAACGAGCCGCCGGCTTCGCAAAGCCCCTCATAGAGCACGTCCTCGATCGCCGCGTGCCGCTCATGCGGGACCGGCCCGTCGGTGTTGATGGAGATGTGCAGATTGCCGTCGGCGAGATGGCCGAACACGT
The DNA here is from genome assembly GCF_003997355.1 of Mesorhizobium sp. M1E.F.Ca.ET.041.01.1.1. Lineage (NCBI taxonomy): Bacteria > Pseudomonadati > Pseudomonadota > Alphaproteobacteria > Hyphomicrobiales > Phyllobacteriaceae > Mesorhizobium > Mesorhizobium sp. M1E.F.Ca.ET.041.01.1.1. Next base: position 7,258 of record NZ_RZSL01000272.1, read on the forward strand.
AAGGCGCGTATGAGGCGTCGACCCGCTTCAGCCCCGCCTCGATGCGCGCCACATAGTCGTCCAGCGCGCCGCCCGGCACTGACACGTCGAATGAAGGCGGCAGATGGTGCATGCGCTCGATCTGCTCGGTCTCCTCGCGCAGCCGCCAGATTGCTTCCGCCTGTGCGTCGGAGCTCGCCACCAGCCCGTCGATGATGCCGGCCTCGTCCCAGACCGCCGCCAACCCGTCCTCGAGCGCAGCTCGCGCCGCCTCCATGCTGTCGGCGCCGAGCCCGAGCACCAGCAGGCAGGGCGCCTCCAGCGGCAGGCTGCCGGGCGCATAGCCCAGCGTCCGCTGCATGAGAGCGGCAAAGCGCTGCCACAGGATCTCGGCGGCGCTGAGCCGCGTGCCGGTTTGCCTAAGGAAATGCCGCACGATGCGCTGCGCACTTTGCGCATCTGGCACGCCGACCAGCGCGGTCGCGCTCGCTCCCGCGACCGGGTCGAGCCGGAGCGCCACGCGGGTGACGATGCCCAGCGTACCCTCCGCGCCGATGAAGAGGTGTTTCAGGTCGTAGCCGGCGCTGGTCTTCAGCACCCGGGTGAGGTCTGAAAACACGCGCCCGTCCGGCAGCACCGCCTCTAAGCCGAGCACCCGGTGGCGCATCGTGCCGTTGCGGAAGGCCATGATGCCGCCGGCATTGGTGGAAACCATGCCGCCGATGGTGGCGCTGCCGCGCGCGGCAAGGTCGATGCCGGGGTCGAGCCCATGCTGGGCCGCCGCTTCCTGCAGGAGCCCAAGCGTCGCGCCGGCCTCAACGATCGCCACGCGCGCGGACGGGTCGATCTCCTCGATCCGGTTCATGGCGCCGAGGTCGCAGATCACCTGACCGGCGGAAGTCGCCGCCCCGCCCGCAAGCC
>NZ_RZSL01000273.1:0-8123 GCF_003997355.1 Mesorhizobium sp. M1E.F.Ca.ET.041.01.1.1
GACTCACGATCCTCCTTGGTGTAGCGACCGAGCATGCCGCGCTTGGGCCAAAGCCCGAGCGAGACCAGGTCGACGACGCGCGCCGGGAAGATGCGGTCGAGTTCCGACTGCTGCGGCAGATAGGCGGTGCGCACGCCGGGGGCACGGGTAACCGCGCCTTCCATCGGCTTCAGCACGCCGACGATGCCCTTCATCAGCGTCGACTTGCCCGACCCGTTGGCGCCGACCACAGCGGTCAGCGAGCCTTTTCTGACGATGCCGTTGAGGTGATGAATGGCCGGATGGCTGTTGTAACCGAGCGTCAGGTCGCGGAAGGTCAGGCAGGCATGGGTCATCATAGGACGTTCCGGCGGTCCGCTAAAACGAGTGCATCGTCGATATGTGATGTTATTACATTAGTCAACACACCGCCCGGGCGGAATTGTGTCCCGGCCGGTCAACTCGGCGTATATGCGAACGGGCCGAAGCCGGACAATTGGCTCAATTGGTTTCGCGTCCGGTGGCCTTGCCCGGAGCCGGCACGGACTCTAAACAAGCGCGACACTGGAAAAGAAGGAACCTCCCATGAGCATTCGTCGCATCGATGTCGGCCCGCGTATGAGCCAGATCGTCATCCACGGCAACACCGTCTATCTGGCCGGTCAGGTCGGCGCGCCCGGCGGCAACGTCGCCTCGCAGACCCGCGACATCCTGAAGACCATCGACGAATTGCTGGCCAAGGCCGGTACCGACAAGACCAAGATCGTGCAGACGATCATCTGGCTGGCCGACATGAGCACCTTCGCCGAGATGAACTCGGAATGGGACAAGTGGGTGCCGCAGGGCCACACACCGGCCCGCGCCACCGGCGAAGCCAAGCTCGCCGGCCCGGAATATCTGGTCGAGATCATTGTTACGGCGGCGATTTAAGCGCCTGCCTTGCCTTCTCCCCTTGTGGGAGAAGGTGGCCGCGAAGCGGCCGGATGAGGGGTGTTGGAAGGATCGCGGCATGGAAGAATTAGGCATTTCCAATCCTTCAATTGTCCGGCGCCCCATTTCTTCCAGCACCCCTCATCCGTCTCGGCGCTGCGCGCCGATCCACCTTCTCCCACAAGGAGGGCTTTGCATGGGAGCCGATATTTGGCGCACATGGCACATGGGCGTTTTTTGAAAGGCAATCGGGCCGCCTTGGCGAGGTATTTTGCCCCACTCCTGGGGCTCAGGCCGCCTCCGCGGCGGATTTTGGGCGGACTCCGCCTCATGCCGGCTTCCTCCTCGGGAAGAGGACGGCGGTCGCCCGCTGCAGATTGTAGCCGCAGCCGGCAAGCATGCACTGCGTCCGGTTGGTCGCCAGATTGAAGAAGCGCAACCGCCGCATGCCGTAGCGCTGCTTGAACACCGCAAACGGTCGCTCCACCGCCGCCCGCACCGTCGAGATCAGCCGGTTGCGCAGCTTCTGGCGCGGCGTCAGCGGATGGTGCTTATTGGCTCGATGCATCAGCCGGTCCTTGATGCCGGCCTGCTTAAGCCGGGCATGCCGGGCATGGGTGTAGTAGGCCTGGTCGCCATAGGCTGCCTCCTCGTCCCCGCTGATCAGGCCGTCGGCCGGCTCGGTGTCGGTGATCGATGCATCCGTGAAGTCCATGCGCCGGATCAGCGTGTGAGCATCGTCGACGCCGTTGTGCACCTTATAGCCGAACACGGTCTTGTTGCCCTTGCGCCCCCAACGCGCGTCGGTGTCGGCCGATGGTCGCGTCGACCCCTCCTCACCCTTCTTCGGCTTCGCCGGTGGGCGCGCGGCGGCCTGCATGAAGGAGGCATCAATCAGCGTGCCGCGCTTGACGATCAGGCCCTTCTGCTCAAGCTGCCGCGTGATCTCATCGAACACCCGATCAATCAGCCCATCGCACGTCAGCTCTTCGCGGAAGCGCCACAATGTCGAATGGTCCGGCGTGCGGTCCGACAGGCTGAAGCCGGCAAAGCGGCGGAACGACAGCCGATCGCGCAGTTGTGCCTCCAGCGCGGGATCGCTGAGATTGTTCCAAACGCCCAAGAGCAGACAGCGCAGCAATGCCTCGGCGGGATAGCTGATGTTGCCCCGCCCTGGTCCGCTGCGCTGACCAAGAAGCGCCTTGATCGGCACCCAGTCGATCACTCGCGCGATCTGGTCGAGTTCCGTCGTATCCGACCACACCAGCCCATCCGCAAGGCTCAGTTGACCAAGCACACGATCGACCATCCGAATCATCCCCCTTCATCCTTTACCCAAGGAATCACCAACCCGGTTCCGTGCAAAGGCCTCACAAGGGGAGAAGGGGGCAATCACGGCTTGCGGATGAAGGCGGCGCCGAGGATCGGACCGGGCATGCCGTCCTTGCCTACGGACTGCAGCAGCACCGCGCAACCGCCCTTCTTGGCGATCTCGGTCATCGGCAATTCGTAACGCTGCGCCTTGCCGTGCCACATGCCGGCGGTCTGGATGTCGGAGACGGCGTTCCAGTAGGTCAGGCTGCGGCCGCTGTTCTCGCCCTGGCCGATCTTCACCATCTGCGGCGGATCGAAATAGACGATCACCACATGGGCGTCGCTCGGGCCGTTGCCGGCATCGCCGGCGTCGATCATGACGCGGTCGCTGGTGCGGCTCACCTTGATGCCGACCCGCATGCCCTCGCCCACCCTGTCCATCCGGGCCAACGCGCCGTCGACGTCCCTGCGGCTGGCGCCATTGACATGGCTTCGGCCGTTGATGACCGCCTGCGGCGTGTAGACGGAGCGGCTGCCGAAGGCGCGCATATAATCATACTGCCGGTCGGTGTTCTTCTTGTTGCTCAGCGTGTCCTGCCAGCCCAGATAGTCCCAGTAATTGACGTGGTAGGCGAGCGCGACGATGTTTTCCTTGGCGGCCAGCTCGGCGAAGAATTCATCGGCAGGCGGGCAGGAACTGCAGCCCTGGCTGGTGAACAGCTCAACCACGCCCAGCGGCTTTTCGGCCTGAACCTTATCGGCTTGAGGCTTCTCGGGCTCGCTTGCCAGCGCGGCGCCGACAAACGTTGAAAGGGCCAGCGCTATTGCCGCAAGCCGCAATGGTCCTCGAGATGCCATGACTGTTCCGATTCCCGCCGGTGACGCCGGCCTTGTTCTGATTGCTAAAATATGTGGCAGAACGGACAGTCAACGGGAAGTCACGTTGCGGTGAAATTTTGTCGCCGCGACCGCAGGTAAGGCGGCGGCAGGAGAGGCGGCTGCATTTTTCGACGCGGTTCGATTTCGAAGCCGCATCGCCGCCATGAGGTAAAGCCTGCTGATGCCGGACAATCTCTATTGCGAGCGAACCGGATCAGGACTTTCGGGTCGGCCGGCTAATGCTTGGTAGGCGGCGGTTTGATTAGGCAGTAGGCAGTAGGCAGGTAGGCAGTAGGGGGTCTTTCCCTACTGCCTAAGCCCTACTGCCTCGCTGCTAAGCAGCCAGATCGCGCAGCACGTATTGCAGGATGCCGCCGTTCTTGAAGTAGTCGAGCTCGTCCAGCGTATCGATGCGGCAGACGATCGGCAGGTTCTTCACGGTGCCGTCGCCGTAGGTGACCTTGGCGACCATCTTCTGGCGCGGCTTGATCGTGTCCAGCCCGTCGATCTCGACCAGCTCGTCGCCCTTGAGGTTGAGGGAAGCCCATGAGGTGCCTTCCTCGAAGACGAAGGGGATGACGCCCATGCCGACCAGGTTCGAGCGGTGGATACGTTCGAAGGACTGGGCGATGACCGCGCGGACACCAAGCAGGTTCGTTCCCTTGGCCGCCCAGTCGCGCGAGGAGCCGTTGCCGTATTCGACGCCGGCGAAGATGACCAGCGGCACGCCTTCCTTCCTGTATTCCATCGCGGCGTCGTAGATCGACATCTCCTCCTTCGAGGGATAGTGGATCGTGTAGCCGCCCTCGCGGCCGTTCTCGCCCAGCATGTGGTTGCGGATGCGGATGTTGGCGAAGGTGCCGCGCATCATCACCTCATGATTGCCGCGCCGCGTGCCGTACTGGTTGAAGTCGGCGACACCGACGCCGTGCTCGGTGAGGTACTTGCCGGCCGGCGATGCGGCCTTGATCGAACCGGCCGGCGAGATGTGGTCGGTGGTGATCTTGTCGCCGAACAGGCCGAGCACCCGCGCGCCCTTGATGTCGCCGATCTTGCCGAAGCTGCGGCCCATGCCGGCGAAATAAGGCGGGTTCTGCACATAGGTCGAATGATCGTCCCAGGCATAGGTCTGGCCTTCCGGCGCCTTGACCTTCTGCCAGTACGCGTCGCCCTTGAAGACATCGGCATATTTGCGGGCGAACAGTTCGCGCGTGACGTTCTTCTCGATGAACTCCTGGATCTCTGCCGAGGTCGGCCAGATGTCCTTGAGATAGACCGGCTTGCCGTCGCTGCCCTCGCCGAGCGGCTCGGTGGTGAGATCCTTGGTCACCGTGCCGGCCAGCGCATGCGCCACCACCAGCGGCGGCGAGGCGAGGTAGTTCGCCTGCACGTCGGGCGAGACGCGGCCTTCGAAGTTGCGGTTGCCGGAGAGCACCGCGGCAGCGATCAAACCTTTATCGTTGATGGTCTTGGAGATCGGGCCGGGCAGCGGGCCGGAATTGCCGATGCAGGTGGTGCAGCCGAAGCCGACCAGGTTGAAGCCGATCTGGTCGAGCTCCTTCTGCAGGCCAGACTTTTCAAGGTATTCGGCCACGACCTGGCTGCCGGGCGCCAGCGAGGTTTTCACCCACGGCTTCTGCTTCAGGCCGCGCCGGTTGGCGTTGCGCGCAAGCAGGCCGGCGCCGATCAGCACGCTCGGGTTCGAGGTGTTGGTGCAGGAAGTGATGGCGGCGATGACGACGTCGCCATGGCCGAGATCGTAGGAGGCGCCATCCACCGCATAGCGCTTGGAGATCTCGGCCGCCTTCTTGTATTCGGTCTCCATCGCCTTGGCGAAGCCGTCGGGAATGTCCTGCAGGGCGACGCGGCCCTCCGGGCGCTTCGGGCCGGCCATCGACGGCACGACATCGCCGAGGTCGAGCTCGAGCAGGTCGGTGAAGACCGGGTCGGCGGAACCCGCGTCGCGCCACATGCCCTGCGCCTTGGAATAGGCCTCGACCAGCGCGATACGGTTCTCCTCGCGGCCGGACATGGTGAGGTAGCGGATGGTCTCGCTGTCGACGGGGAAGAAGCCGCAGGTGGCGCCATATTCCGGCGCCATGTTGCCGATGGTGGCGCGGTCGGCCAGCGTCATGTTGGAAAGGCCGGGGCCGAAGAACTCGACGAACTTGCCGACGACGCCCTTCTTGCGCAGCATCTGGGTGACGGTGAGCACGAGGTCGGTGGCGGTGACGCCTTCCTTCAGCTTGCCGGTAAGGCGGAAGCCGATGACTTCCGGCAGGAGCATGGAGACCGGCTGGCCGAGCATCGCGGCCTCGGCCTCGATGCCGCCGACGCCCCAGCCGAGCACGCCGAGGCCGTTGATCATGGTGGTGTGCGAATCGGTGCCGACGCAGGTGTCGGGATAGGCGGTGGTCTCGCCGTCCTCGGCGTTGGTCCACACCACCTGTCCGAGATATTCAAGATTGACCTGGTGGCAGATGCCGGTGCCGGGCGGCACGACGCGGAAGTTGCGGAAGGCCTGCTGGCCCCATTTCAGGAACTTGTAGCGCTCCTCGTTGCGCTCATATTCGAGCTCGACATTGCGGGCGAAGGCCATCGGCGTGCCGAACTCGTCGACGATGACGGAGTGGTCGATGACGAGGTCGACCGGCACCAGCGGATTGATCTTTTCCGGATCGCCGCCGAGCGCCTTGATGCCGTCGCGCATGGCCGCGAGATCCACCACCGCCGGAACGCCCGTAAAATCCTGCATCAGGACACGGGCCGGGCGATAGGCGATCTCGACGCCGGCGGTGCCTTTGTCGGTCAGCCATGCGGCGACCGCCTGGATGCTTTCCTTGGTGACGGAACGGCCGTCCTCGTTGCGGAGCAGGTTCTCCAGCAGCACCTTCATCGAATAGGGCAACTGGGCGATGCCGGTGAGGCCGTTCTTCTCGGCCTCGGTGAGGTCGAAGTAGACATAGTCTGCGCCACCCGCGGTCAGGGTGCGGCGGCATTTGAAGCTGTCGAGGGATTTTGACACGTGCGATCCGTCCTTGTCTGTTCAGCCTGAAAGGGAACGGACGCCGATGGCATGCAATCACGCGCAAAGGTGCGGGTACGGCCATTTCCGCTGTCCGCTCCCAAGCAACCCGAGCCGTTCAAGGCGGCGCGTGCGCTGGTTCGGCGCTAATTCTTCTCCCGCGCCGACCGCTGGCACGGATGAACCGCATATAGAGAATTTCCTGGAATAGTTCTAGACAGTCGAAAGACGAATTTGTGCGATGCGGCGGCGGCCGCGAAACGGTGCTTTCGGGACGGGGCAAGGATGCGGCTGATCGCCGAAAATCTGGGCGGCGAGCGCGGCGGCGAGACGGTCTTTTCCGGCATCGGATTCGCGCTCGAAAAGGGCGAGGCGCTCGTCGTCACCGGGCCGAACGGCGCCGGCAAGTCGACGCTTCTGAGGGTCATCGCCGGCTTGCTGCCGGCAGCCGAGGGTTCGGTGCGGGTCGAGGCCGGCGGCGAAGCGTTTCCCACGGTCACTTCAGCCTCGCATTATCTCGGCCATCTCAACGCGATGAAGACGGCGCTCACGGTGGAAGAGAATCTGGGCTTCTGGCGCGCCTTCCAGGGTGAACCTTCGCAAAGCGTGGAGGACGCGCTGGAGACGGTCGGGCTGGGCGGCATCGGCCACCTGCCGTTCGGCTATCTCTCGACCGGGCAGCGACGGCGCGCGTCAATCGCCAAGCTTTTGGTCAGCCGGCGGCCGATATGGCTGCTCGATGAGCCGACGGCGGGGCTGGACAAGGCGTCGGAGGAGCGGTTTGCGGGGCTGATGCGAGATCATCTGGAGGATGGCGGGATTATCGTGGCGGCAACGCACCTGCCGTTGGGGCTGGAAGAGGCGAAGGCGTTGGTTCTGGGGATAGCTGGATGACGTTTGCGTTCCGGCACACCCCCCTCTGGCCTGCCGGCCATCTCCCCCGCAAGGGGGGAGATCGGACGTCGCCTCGGCTTTCGCCAATTTTCAATGCTGAAGGGGGATCGCCGGCGGTGGAGCTGCCAATCTCCCCCCTTGCGGGGGAGATGTCCGGCAGGACAGAGGGGGGTGTGAAGGAACGCGACGTTTGTAAAGGGGGCGATCAAGTCACCGAGGCGCCTCGCTCATGCTAGCCCTCTTCCTCCGAGACATCCGCCTGTCCATCCGCGCCGGCGGCGGGGCGCTGGTCGGCGTGATCTTCTTCCTGGCGGTGATCGCCACCATTCCGTTTGGCGTCGGGCCGGACCTCAACCTTTTGTCGCGCATCGGCCCCGCGATCCTGTGGATCGCCGCGCTGCTCGCCTGCCTGCTCGGGCTCGACCGGCTGTTCCAAGCCGACCGCGAGGACGGCTCGCTCGACCTGCTTGTGCTCAACTACGACCGCCAGATGCTGGCGCTGACGGTGCTGACCAAATGCGTGGCGCATTGGACAGGCAGCGTGCTGCCGCTGGTCATAGCCGCACCGCTGCTCGGCCTGTTCATGAACATGGAGCCGGTTGCGATCGGCGCCACGGCGCTGACGCTTCTCGTCGGCACGCCGGCCATCACCTTCATCGGCGCCGCCGGCGCGGCCGTGGCGGTTGCGCTGCCGCGCGGCGGATTGCTGATCTCCGTGCTGGTGCTGCCGCTCACCATTCCGGTGCTGATCTTCGGCGTCTCGGCCAGCTACGGCGCGGTGGCCGATCCGGCGCCGTTCCTGCCGCCCTTCCTCATTCTTGCCGCGCTGACGCTGTTTCTTGCCGTGATTGGGCCGCTGGCGGCGGCGCTGGCATTGCGTCACGGGACGGATTGAGGCCTGCGGAACGTTCTCAATCTGCGGCGCCGCGCCTGATTGCGCAGCCTGCGATGCAGGGCTAAGGGAAGGCATGATCGAACGGATTGGCAAGGCAGGCGCGGAAGGCGCGCGCAGGGAGCGGCGGGCGTGAGCGCGCATGCTCTGTATGTCACCGCGGCCTATGCCATCACGGCGATCGTGCTGGCCGGGCTGATCGGCTGGGTC
>NZ_RZSL01000274.1:0-8111 GCF_003997355.1 Mesorhizobium sp. M1E.F.Ca.ET.041.01.1.1
TTCTTGCGGGGCCGCCCGCCAATGACCGCGCCCGTCGTTTCCGTCGAAGGCGTCAGCAAGCGCTTCGGCGCCGTGCAGGCGCTGCGCGACGTGTCGGTCGCCTTCAACGCCGGCGAGATCACCGCCCTGATCGGCGAGAACGGCGCCGGCAAATCCACGCTGATGCGCGTGCTGGAGGGCGAGCATCGCCCAGATAGCGGCCGCGTTCTGGTCGACGGTCATCCGGTCCAGCTCACCTCGCCGCGCGCGGCGCATGGCTCTGGCATCCGGGTCATCCACCAGGAGCCGGAGATCATCCCGGAGCTGACGGTGGCGGAGAACATCTTCATCGGCGACATCAAGGCGCGTGGAGGGCTGTTCCTCGATCGCGCGGACCTCGAGCGACGCAGCCTCGAGCTGCTCGGCACCTTCGGCGTGGTCGACGTGCTTTCGCCCGGGCAGCGCTGCCATGGCCTGAGCCCGGCGCTCAGGCAGCTGATCGAGATCATGCGCGCGCTGCGACCGGGCGCGCGGCTGCTCGCCTTCGACGAGCCGACCTCGTCCTTGACGGAGGACGAAGCGCAGCGGCTGTTCCGCGTCATCCGGCGCCTCAGGGCCGATGGCGTCGCCGTGATCTACATTTCGCACCGGCTGCGCGAGATCATCGAGCTTGCCGACCGCTGCGTGGTGATGCGCGACGGCAGCCGCGTCGCCGACGAGCCGATCGCGGCGCTCGACGAGCAGCGCATGGTACGGCTGATGGTCGGCCGTCCGGTGAGCGACCTGTTCAACCGAAAGGAGCGCACGCTGGGACCTGTCCGGCTGGCGCTGGAAGATGTCACGACACGTCGCGTCCAGGGGATCGGCTTCGAGGTGAGGGCCGGCGAGATCGTCGGGCTGGGCGGACTGGTCGGCGCCGGACGGACGGAAGTTGCGCGCGCCATCGTCGGCCTCGATCCGCTGCTGTCGGGACAGATGACGGTCGGCGGCCGGCCTTACAAGCCGCGCGAACCAGCGGATGCCGTCGCGGTCGGAATTGGGCTGGTGCCGGAGGACCGAAAGCAGGAAGCGCTGCTTCTCATGCAGGCGGTGCGCGACAATGTCAGCCTCGTGGTGCCCGACAAGGTGTCGCGCTACGGCTTCTTCAGTCGCAGGCGCGAGCGCGCGCTGGTCGCCCGCCACGTCGCCGAGCTCAGGGTCAAGACACCGTCGATCGAACAGGCGGTCGGCAAGCTTTCCGGCGGCAATCAGCAGAAGGTCGTCTTCGCGCGCTGGCAAGCGCGGGGGCCGGCCGTGCTCATCCTCGACGAGCCGACGCGCGGCATCGATGTCGGCGCCAAGGCGGAGATCTACAGGCTCATCGAAAACCTGGCCGACCAGGGCCTCGCCATCCTGCTCATCTCCTCCGAGATGCCGGAGCTGCTCGGGCTCGCGGACCGCGTGCTGGTGATGCAAAGCGGGCGCATCAGCGGTGAGCTCCCGTGGCAAGAGGCGAGCGAGGAGGCCGTGCTGGCGCTGGCCATGCGCTCGGGCAAAGAGACAATCGAAAGGAGGGTATCGTGACCGATACCGCGACCGCCGGCCGCGAGCGCGCGCCGGCAAGTCTGTTCGGCCGCATCGGCGCGCAGAACATCAGCCTGCTGATCGCGCTGGTCGTGCTGCTGGCGATCTTCGGCGCGCTGAGGCCCGACGTCTTCTTCACGCCGCGCAACCTCATCAATATCGGGCTCGCGGTGACCATCCTCGGCATATTGGCGATGGCGCAGACCGTCGTCATCGTCTCCGGCGGGCTCGACATCTCGGTCGGTTCCATCGTCGGCCTGAGCACCATGGTGCTTGCCGTCGTCGCCCAGGAAACCGGATCGATCCCGGCCGGCATCCTTGCCGGGCTGCTTGCCGGATTGGTGGCGGGCGCCGTCAACGGCCTGATCATCGTCTACGGCCCGGTCAACGCGGTGATCGCGACGCTTGGAACCATGTCGGCATTCCGCGGCCTCGCCTATCTGATGAACAACGGCAACTCGATCCCGATCACCGGTGACAGCCTGCGCGCGTTGGGCATCGGCACGCTCTTCGGCCTGCCTTTCGCCATCTGGTTGCTGATCGCCGCGATGGCGGCCTTCATCGTCTTCACCCGCGAGACCGTCGTCGGACGCAACATCTATGCGCTCGGCGGCAACCCGACCGTGGCGCGGCTCGCCGGCATCCCGATCCGCCGCTATCAGATCTCGATCTATGCGATGAGCGGCTTCGCCGCGGCGGTGGCGGGCCTGGTGCTCGCCAGCCGCACCATGTCGGGGCAGCCGGCCTCCGGCAGCCAGGGGCTCGAGCTCGAGGCCATCACCGCCGCGATCCTCGGCGGCTGCGCGCTGCAGGGCGGCAAGGGCACTATCATCGGCGCCATGTTGGGGGTGCTGATCATCGGCGTCCTCAACAACGGCATGATCCTGACCAGCGTGCCGACCTTCTACCAACTGCTCGCCAAGGGCGCGCTGCTGATCCTGGCGGTCATCGTCCAGGAGCGCCAGCGGGCGCGGTCGGGAGAGTAGCCCTTGCCGTTCAAGCGTGGAGATTCCGGTTCTATTTCAGGAACTGACGGAAGCGGCAGAGTGAGAACGCAAACAGCAGTATGCCGATGATCAACAGCGCCGCAAGCTGCGGCCAGACGACATCGAGGCCCGCGCCGCGGAAAAGGACCGCCTGGGCCAGCATGACGAAATGCGTGTTGGGCGCGGCGAACATGATGGCCTGGATAGCGAGCGGCATGCTCTCGCGCGGAGTCACGCCGCCGGACAGCACTTGCAAGGGCAGGAGCACCATCATCAGCAGCAAGCCGAATTGCGGCATGGAGCCGGCGACGGTGGCTAGGAATATCCCCAGGCAGGTCATGGCGATTATGTCGAGGGCCGCGCCCACCATGAAGAGCGCGATCGATCCGTTGATCGGGACCGACAGCAGTCCCTGGATGACGAAGACGAGCGCAAGGCCGGACGCTAGGAGGACAACGATGCTCATCGACCAGATTTTGCTTGTCATGATTTCGAACGGGGTAACCGGCATCACCAGGAGATGCTCGATCGTCCCGTGCTCGCGCTCGCGTATCAGCGCCGCACCGGTGAGCACGATCGAAAGCATCGTGATGGAGGAGATCGCATCGGTGACGGCACCGAACCAGCCCTTGTTGAGTTCGGGGTTGAAGCGCGCCCGCAGGTCGAGGTTGACCGGCAGGGAAGCCTTGGAGCGGTAGTGGTTCAGGAACTCGTCCACCTCTCCGGAAACAATCGACTGGATATAACCTCCGCCGGTAAAGGCCTGCGACATACGGGTGGCGTCGATGTTGAGCTGAACCGTTGGCGAGCGGCCGGCAAGGAGATCGCGCTGGAAGTTCGGCGGAATGTCCAGCGCGAAAGTATCCGTGCCCGAATCCATGCGGCTGTCCATCTCGGGCTGGGAGATAAGCAGCGGCGCGGTGAAGTAAGGCGGATAAAATGCCGTGACGATACGCGATGAAACCGGCGACTGATCCTCGTCGACGATGGCGATCGGAGCGTGATTGAGCGTCTCCGGCATCGCCTTGGAAGCGGTGTAGATGGCGGCGGTGAAGGCATAGACGATCAGCACAAGCATCATCGGGTCCCGCACAAGGCCGCGCAGTTCCTTTATGCCGAGGTTGTATATGTTGGCGATGCGCATTAGCGGGCCTGTTTTCTCAAGAAGGCCGCTCCGAGGCCGAGCAGCACCGGAATGGCGACGAGCAGCGGCACGAACGAGCCGGACAGGTCGGCAAAGCTGAGCGCCTTGGAAAAGACGCCGCGCGAGATCGTCACGAAATAGGTGGTCGGATAGATTCGGCCGATCAACGCGCCCGCACCCTGAAGCGACGACACCGGATCGATCATGCCCGAATATTGGGTGGCGGGGATCATGGTAAGCAGCGCGGTTCCGAAGATTGCCGCGATCTGGCTCCTCATGAAGGTCGACAGAAAAAGCCCCATTGCCGTCGTGGCCATCACATAGAGAAGGGCCGCGGCGGCGAAAGCCGGAAGGCTGCCAGTCAGCGGCACGCCGAAAATGAAGGCGGCAAAGATCGTCAGCAGCACGAAGTTCAGCATTGCGAGGACGACATAGGGGATTTGCTTGCCGACCAGGAACTCGAGCCGGGTGACCGGCGTGACGTAGAAATTGATGATGGAGCCGAGTTCTTTCTCCCGCACCACGCTCAGCACGGCCAGCATCGCCGGGATCAGCAGGAGAAGCATCGGGATAACGGCCGGAACGATGGCGTCGAGGCTGCGGACGTCGGGGTTGTAGCGGTAGCGGATATCGAGCTGGAAGGCGCTGGCCGTGGCGGCGTCGCCGTAGAGCTCGCGCGCCTTCTGCGTAAGCCAGCCGGCATGCATTCCCGAGACGTAGCCCAGAACGGTCTCGGCACGCGCGGGCATGGCTCCGTCGATCCAGGCGCCGATCGTGACCTGGCGGCCGCGCGCAAGATCGCGCCCGAAGCCGGGTGGGATTTCGATGGCGAGGCTGAGTTCCCCGTTCTCCATGCGCCGGTCGAGATCGGCATAGTCGGCGATGGGTGTCTTCTCGGTGAAATAGCGAGAGCCGGCGATCTGCAGCGTATAATCCCGGCTGATCGTCGTGTCGTCGCGATCGAGGACTGCGAAGGAGAGATTCTCGACGTCCATGTTGATGCCGTAGCCCACGACGAACATCAGGATGAGGCTGCCGATGGTAGCCAGCGTGGCACGGATCGGATCGCGTACGAGTTCGAGCGCTTCGCGCCGGGTGTAGGCGAACATGCGGCGCAGATCGAAGAAACGGTCGGCGCGGCTCTTTTTGGGGCGGCTGTGCGGCGTGCTTTCGGTGAGCGGGGCTGTTTCAGCGGCTGAGCCCCCGGGTTGCTCGGGCCCTGTCGCCTCCTCCAGATATCCGACAAAGGCTTCTTCCAGCGTTGCCGCCGAGCGGCTCCCGACAATGCCTCCTGGCGTGTCGCTGATCAGGACCTTGCCGGCGTGCATGAGCGAGATGCGATCGCAGCGCTCCGCCTCATTCATGAAATGCGTGGAGACGAAGATCGTCACGTTCCCCTTGCGGGAGAGGTCGGCAAGGATCCGCCAGAACCCGTCGCGGGCCACCGGATCGACGCCGGAGGTCGGCTCGTCGAGGATCAGTATCTCCGGAGAATGGATCATCGCCACCGCCAGCGACAGCCGCTGGCGGATGCCGAGCGGCAGCGCTTCGGGCAGCGTGTCGACATTGTCGGCCAGACCGAACTGCCGCGCGACCTCCTCGACGCGGGATGGGATCGCGGCGTCGGCCATGCCGAAGAGGCGGGCATGCAGATCGAGGTTTTGCCGAACCGTCAGTTCCGAGTAGAGGGAGAATCCCTGAGACATGTAGCCGACACGCCGCCGCACTTCGATGTCGCGCGGGTCGATCTCGCGTCCGAACAGCCGTGCCTTGCCCTCGCTCGGCTCGAGCAGCCCGGTCAGCATCTTCATGGTGGTCGTCTTGCCGCAGCCATTCGAGCCCAGGAAGCCGAAGATTTCGCCTCGGCCGATGCGGAAGCTCACGTCGTCGACAGCGGTGAAATCGCCGAAGCGCATGGTAAGATGTTCAGCCTCGATGGCGGATACACCGTCGGCACCGGCGGGCCGCGGAGGGATCACGACAGCCTCATGTCCGTCGCGTTTCTCCGGAGGGAGCAGGGCGATGAAAGCCGCGTCGAGATCGGGTGTGCCCGTCCTTTCGAGCAGGTCGGACGGGGTTCCGGACGCGAGCACCCGGCCTCCATCCATGGCCACCAGCCAGTCGAAGCGGGATGCCTCCTCCATATAAGCCGTCGCGATGATGACGCTCATGCCGTCGCGGCTCTTGCGAATCTCGCCGATCAGTTCCCAGAACTGGCGGCGCGACAACGGGTCGACGCCGGTGGTCGGCTCGTCCAGGATCAAGAGGTCCGGATCGTGGATGAGGGCGCAGCAGAGGCCGAGCTTCTGCTTCATGCCGCCCGAAAGCTTGCCGGCCTGGCGATCGGCGAAAGGCGCAAGCCCGGTGCGCCTCAGAAGCTCGCCGATGCGGCGCTCCCGCTCCTGCCGGTCGTGTCCGAAAAGGCGGCCGAAGAAATCGATGTTGTCGAAGACCGACAGCGTCGGATAGAGGTTCTTGCCGAGACCTTGCGGCATATAGGCGATCCTGGGGTAGACGCTCTGCCGGTGGCGGAGGTCGGCCATGTCGCCGCCCAGCACCTCGATATGCCCCTGCTGTATCGTCCGCGCTCCGGCGATCAGGGAAAGCAGGCTGGATTTGCCGACGCCGTCCGGCCCGATCAGGCCGACCATGCAGCCGGCGGGGAAGTCGAGCGTTATGGCATCGAGAGCCCTGACTTTTCCAAAGACCTGGCCGACATTCTCCAGCCGCGCGACCTGCCCTGACGAGAAGGCTGCGGCGCTGTCAGCCAGAGCATTCATTGCACAAGCTTTCCTTGGACGCCGGCCGGCCATTGCGCCTGCGGATCGAGCTGCACATAGGCCACGCCGGGCAGCCCGGTCTTGACCTGCTGGATATATTTGCGAAGCAGCTCCGGTGAGATGTGCGCCTTGACCCGGAACATGAGTTTCAGGCGCTCTTCCTCCGTCTCGACAGTCTTGGGCGTGAACTGCGCGACGTCCGCGACGAAGGTTACCTTGGCGGGGATGATGTATTGCGGCGCCGCATCGAGCACGAGGCGCACCTCAGAGCCGATCGCGACGCGTCCAGCCTGCGCGGTCGACAGGAAGAAGGTCATGTAGACATCGCCAAGGTCGACGAGGTTGAGCACGCGTCCGCCGCCAGCGAGCACCTCGCCGGGTTCCGCTACCCGGAATTGGACGCGTCCGTCGCGCGGCGATTCCAGCGTGGCGTCGTCGATATCGGCGGCAATGCTTTCGATCGCGGCCTGCGCGGCGTCGACCGCGGCCTTGGCATCGACCACCTGTGCCCGCGCCGCGTTGATTGCCGCCTCGCTGGCGGCGAGCTGGGCCTGCGCCGCGGCAACGGCGGCCTTCGCGCTCTGTTCGGCGGCACGGTCGTTGTCCAGGACTTGCTGGGAGACGGTGTTGTTGACCGCGAGCTGCTGAGAGCGCGCCAGGGTCCGCTCGGCGGCGTCGAGCTCGGCTTCGCGCTGCGCGACGACAGCGGCCGCTGCCGTCTTTTCGGCTTCGCGTTGCGTCACCAGGCTGCCGGCGGTCTCGACCCCGATGGTGGCGCGCTGAAGCTGCGCCTCGGCTTGGCGGCGCTGCGCCTCGAGCTGCACGGTATCCATGCGGGCAAGCACTTGGCCGGCTTTGACCAAATCGCCTTCGCCGACCAGGATCTCCTTGATCCGCCCCGCGGCCTTCGTCGAGACGTCGATTTCAACCGCCTCGATGCGGCCGTTGCCGCTGGCGATGCCTTGCGGCAACGCCCCGTCCTCGGACCGCTGCCATGCGTAGTAGCCGGCTGCCGCGAGGGCGATCAGAATAATGGGAGGCAGCCACCGCCGAGCGCCCTTCATAGGCTGCCTCCCGCGTTGCGCGACGCGCCGAAGAGCGCGGGCGGCGCTGAATGGATCTGTTCAGGGCTCAACTTGATGCCGACCATGGCGAGGGACTCCGTTCGGGGCTACGAGGCGAACGAGACCAAAACAGAGGCCCGGCATGGCGACCTTGATCCGCATCAATCGCGGGAGAAAGCATAGCGGCGGTGCGGAACGGACCTTTGAGGGAAGTGCCCGATGCGCCGTGGGAGCCGGCTTAAAGCGCGTCGCGACGAAACGGATTCAGGCGACGCGCTTTTAAGTCTTTGGTTTGATGCATGTCGTTCTCCCAAAACCGCTGCGCACTTTTGGGCGACATACATTAGACGCTTTCGAGATAGGTCTCGATCTCGAAGTCGCTGACATTGAGCGCGAAGGTATTGAGTTCCTGGCGCTTGCAGGCAACGAAGGCGTCGCGCAGCACGGCCGGGAAGATTTCGGCGACGCGCTTGCCGGTCTCGAAGGCGGCGATGGCCGAGGCCCAATCCGGCGGCAGCTTGGCGAGCGTCAGCCCTTGTCCCTCGCCGCCGGTCGGCTCGCCGGGCGAGAGCTGCCGCTCGATACCGATCAGCGC
>NZ_RZSL01000275.1:0-8097 GCF_003997355.1 Mesorhizobium sp. M1E.F.Ca.ET.041.01.1.1
GGTCAGCGAGTTCGTCCATTGCGAGATCGCGGTGAGGATGGACGACAAGCCGAGCCAGGCGCTGCGCTATGGCCGCTGGAAATCATCGATGTGGAAGGCGGTCGAGGCGGTGAAGAATGGCGCCGCGCAGGCCTGCATCTCGGCCGGCAATACCGGCGCGCTGATGGCGATGTCGAAATTCTGCCTGCGCACCATGGCCACCATCGACCGCCCGGCGATCGCTGCGCTTTGGCCGACGACGCGCGGCGAGAGCGTGGTGCTCGATGTCGGCGCCACCATTGGCGCGGACGCGCATCAGCTCGTCGATTTCGCCATCCTGGGAACCGGCATGGCGCGTTCGGTCTTCGGCATCGAGCGGCCGAGCGTCGGCCTGCTCAATGTCGGCGTCGAGGAGATCAAGGGCCAGGAGGAGGTCAAGGAGGCGGGACGCATGCTGCGCGAGGCCAACATGGCCTCGATGAACTATCGCGGCTTCGTCGAGGGCGACGATATCGGCAAGGGCACGGCCGACGTGGTCGTCACCGAGGGCTTTGCCGGCAACATCGCGCTCAAGACCGCGGAGGGTACGGCAAGGCAGATCGCGGGCTACCTCCGCGCCGCCATGGGCCGCACGCTGATGGCCAGGATCGGTTATGTCTTCGCCAAGGGCGCCTTCGACCGGCTGCGCGAGAAGATGGATGTCGGCCGCTCCAATGGCGGCGTCTTCCTGGGCTTGAACGGTATCGTCGTGAAGAGCCACGGCGGCGCCGATTCGGACGGCTTCGCGGCGGCGATCGAGCTCGGCTACGATATGGTGCGCAACAATCTGCTTGACCGGATCGAGGCCGATCTCGATCTGTTCCATGCGCGCAATCCGAATGCCCAGGCAAACAGGAAATCCGGTGTCGCCGTCGACGCCGAGGAATAGGAACGAACCTTGATCAGATCAGTCGTGCGCGGCAACGGTGCCGCGCTGCCCCGCCGCATCATGAAGAATGCCGACTTCGAAGGCATGGTCGAGACCTCCGATGAGTGGATCGTCCAGCGCACCGGCATCCGCCAGCGCCATGTCGCGGCCGATGACGAGACGACGGCTTCGCTGGGCGAGGCGGCTGCGCGCGCCGCGCTCGACAGCGCCGGTTTGACGCCGGCCGATATCGACCTGATCGTGCTGGCGACATCGACGCCCAACAACACTTTCCCCGCGACCGCCGTCGAGATCCAGAACCGGCTCGGCATGCATCACGGCTTTGCCTTCGACATGCAGGCCGTGTGCTCCGGTTTCGTCTATGCTGTCGCCACCGCCGACCTCTATATCCGCGGCGGCCTCGCGAAACGTGTGCTGGTCATCGGCTCGGAAACCTTTTCGCGCATCCTCGATTGGAACGACCGCTCGACCTGCGTGCTCTTCGGCGACGGCGCCGGAGCGGTGGTGCTCGAGGCAGCGGAGGGGGAGGGCAGCATCGCCGATCGCGGCGTGCTGGCTGCAAGCCTGCGCTCGGATGGCGTCCATAAGGACAAACTCTTCGTCGATGGCGGCCCATCGACCACGGGCACGGTCGGCCATCTCAGGATGGAAGGCCGCGAGGTATTCAAGCACGCGGTCGGCATGATCACCGATGTCATCGAGGCGACCTTCGCCGAGGCCGGCATCACGGCGCAAGACCTCGACTGGTTCGTGCCGCATCAGGCCAATAAACGGATCATTGACGCTTCCGCCAGGAAGCTCGGGATAGCCGAACAAAAAGTGGTGGTCACCGTCGATTTGCACGGTAACACCTCGGCTGCCTCCGTGCCGCTCGCCTTGTCGGTCGCCGTCGCCGACGGCCGCATCAAGAAGGGCGACCTTGTCCTCCTCGAGGCGATGGGCGGAGGTTTCACCTGGGGCGCGGTATTGCTCCGCTGGTAAGTGCCGAACGCGTGGGTTCGGTCCTTGACCTTGACGGATCAATTACTTAGGCTCTGCCGCTGGCTGTATCGATTTACGTTTTTTTGAGCTGATGGGACGGTTGCATGGGGGGAAAGACACTTACGCGTGCCGACCTTGCCGAAGCCGTTTATCGCAAGGTTGGTTTGTCGCGAACTGAATCGGCCGAGCTCGTCGAGGCCGTTCTGGATGAAATTTGCGAAGCCATCGTTCGCGGCGAGACGGTGAAGCTGTCGTCTTTTGCAACGTTCCATGTTCGCTCCAAGAATGAGCGTATCGGCCGCAACCCGAAGACCGGCGAAGAAGTGCCGATTCTGCCCCGCCGGGTGATGACCTTCAAATCGTCGAACGTGCTGAAGAACCGCATCCTGCGCTCGCACCAGAACAGCAAGGCCAAGGGCGGCAAATAGCGCGCCGGCAAATATGGTTGAAAACCGTCGACCGCTTTGACGTCGGGCTTGAATATCGTTTCATAAATCGCTGAAATAAGGCCCGATTCGGCATAGGTCCCGAATCGCCGTCCAGCGTGAGGATTCGCCCATGGACAAAAGCCCCGATGCGTTCCGCACCATCAGCGAAGTCGCGGAAGATCTCGACCTGCCGCAGCATGTGCTGCGTTTCTGGGAAACGCGTTTCAACCAGATCAAGCCGATGAAGCGTGGTGGCGGCCGCCGTTATTACCGGCCGCAGGATGTCGAGCTGATCAAGGGCATAAGGCATATGCTCTACGATCAGGGCTACACGATCAAAGGCGTGCAGAAGCTTTTGCGCGAGAACGGCAACCATTTCCTGGTCGCCATCGGCAATGGCGACATGGCCGCCGTCGAGGCGATCGCGCAACGCCGGCAGGCCGAGCAGGTGCCGCTGACTGCGGCCGCCCAGCCGCGCGGCGACGAGGATGCGCTTGTCGGCCAGCCCAAGGTGAAGCCCAGCCGCCGCTTCTTCGGCCTCGGCAAGGGCGACGACGAAGGTCCGGTACAGTCGGACTCCTCGAAACTGTCGCGCGACAACCGGGCTTTGCTGCAGGAGGCGCTCTTCGACCTCCTGGAGTGCAAGCGCCTGCTCGACCAGGTGCGTTGAGCTTCCGTTGCCGGTCCTTGCGGACTTGAGCTGTCAGCGTCTCTGAAAGCCGGAACTGCCGTTGCGCCCATGCGTTTAGGCCTTCTCTGGGAAGAGAAGGACAGAGGTATGGCGTTGTTCGCGACAGATCATGATCTGGACAAGCAGTTTGCGGCGCTCTCGCATGAACTCGACGATCTCAGGAAAGCCTTGGCCAAACGCGGCGACGCCTATTACGAGGACGGCCGCGAGGCGACGTCCGACTATTATTCGCAGCTTGCCGATCGTCTCCATGAGGCATTGCCGGCAATCCGGCGCAGGGGCAGGGCGCTGGAGCGCACCGCGCGCAACCATCCGGCCACAGCGGCAGCGGTAGGGCTGGTCCTGGTCGGGCTGCTGGCCGGCCTCCTCATCAGCCGGCGTTGACTTTCTCCGGGGTTGCCAACAACAGAAATGGCGGCCGTTCGCGACGGCCGCCATTTCCGTGCCACGGAGCATGATCCCGAAAAGTGGAATCCGGTTTCCGGAAAAGATCATGCTCAAACAGAGAGATAGAGCCCCATCCCGATTTCATCGGGATGGAATAGGCTCTGGCCTCGATCAGTTCGCGAGCTTGAGCCGGGTCTTCGGATCGACCTTCATGACCTGGCTGCACTTGCCGTAAACGGTGCCGTTCTTGTCGGTGGCGTCGGTGTAGGTGCCCTTGCAGTCGATCTGCAGCACCAGACAGGAGCCCGAGCCCTTGCAGACCGCGCCGCCGTCGCCGGTGGGATGCGTGCCGGCGAAGGCCGGCGCCGAGGTCGAGCCGAAAGCCGAGACGACGAGGGCGGCGGCGAGCGAGATACGCTTGAAGTCGGTCATTTGAGCATTTCCTTCCATTGGTTGTCGGGATCGCGTTCCTGGCGTCCCGGTTGGGTTGAGGAGCGCCTTCGTGGCGTCCATGACCGCTTGGTGCGGCATCCAATGGGGAAGGTTCATGTCCCATGCGATTTTATCGCCGGGCATATGTGGGCATCGCTTTGGAAGGTGTCAGGCGTCGATTTCGCTTGCGGCCTGAGACATGGTCTGGCCAGCGGCACCCCCGGCGTAGGGCTCCATCCGGCTGCGCCTGGACCCGTCGGAATTGCGGCACATACCGGTGCGGGCAAGAGGCCCGGGACTGCAAATAAGAGGGTCGAGCTCGGCGGCGCTTTCCATCAGGGGCTATAGGTGCTCAAAGCAAGCATGCCCCGCAAAGCGCAAATCCGATGGGAAGACCGCACCCGGTCAACGAGCGAAGGCCGGCCTTCCCATCGGCAGGAGGGGAGGATCAGGCCTTCTTCGCAACCACCTTCTTATGGTGGTGACGATGATGGTGGTGCGTGCGGTGATGCTTGTAGTGATGACGATGATGATGGTGATGCTTCTTCACCGGAGCGGCATCGGCTCTGGTCGCGCCAAGGATCGGCATCGTGAACGCCAGGGCCAGGGCCAGCCCGAGCGCGGAGAGGAGGGACTTCTTCATGACTTCGTTTCCTTTTTACGCGGGCGTTCCGGAAATCACCGCACCAAATCGGTGACCCAAGCCTCGCGATCGGGACTATCCTCCTGAATTTTTTCGACAATTTTTCCGGACTATAGATTTTTGTTTCTGGATTGTTTCCGGCTAAACCCGATGCGCTGCGCGCCCTTTCGGACGCGCAGAGCACCCCGCGGCATCATGATCTTTTGGAACACGCTGGCCGACACGCCAGCTTCTTCGCATCACATCGGCGGGGCGATGCCGTGATTCCCGACCACGACCCGGCGCGAAACCAGCTTTCCGTCGCCGCCGCGTTCGGCGGAGACGAATACCGCGACACCCGGCTTGAGGTCCGCCGGCCTGGCGGTCGCGAAGGTCACGATCGGCGTCGATTGCGGAATCGCGATCTGCTTCTTTTGGCCATTGCTGTAGGTGAGCGTCACGGTCCGGCCGTTTATCTCGGCCACGTCGGCGACCGTGCCGTTGGTCATCCGGCTGTTGGGTTGCAAATCCCAATCGCGGTCGCCTTCACCGGTGCCCTTCAGCGCGGCGGGGAAGATCACGACCTCCAGCGCGCCGCTGCCGCCCTCGGCCTTGGATACCGATGCGATGCCGAGGAAATCGCCCTGCTTGATGTCGGAGGCCGATGCCTTGGCGACGCCGGAGATCATCCAATCGGGGGAAAGGGTGACCGTATCGGTCTTGTCGTCGCGGGCTTTCACCGTCAGCGCTGTTCCGGCGAGGTCGACCACCGTGCCGCGCACGCGTACCGTGTCGGCCTGCGCCGCGCTCGCAAGGCCTGAAATCGTGCCGAGCACGATCGCGAATAGCTTCAGTTTCATGGCATCCGATCCTTCAAAAAGGGTTTTGACGCCGCCCGCCGTCGATCAGTGATAGAACCCTAACGAATTGGAGCAGGCAAAATGCCGGCGAGATCGACTTTCGGCGCTTCAAAAGAACTTGATTGCGCGTCGCGCCACCTTACATGTTGGAGGCCAGCGGCCTCCGACCGGGAACACCCGCTTCACGATGGCGTGACGGCCGCAACGGTCCCTCTTGGCAAATCACCTGTTAACGGCCATTCTCCCGCCCGTCTCAGGCAACGCCACATTTCATCAGTTTTGTTTCATCCCAAGGAGTTGCCATGCCCAACACCGCACGAAATGCTGTTTCGAACAACATCATTGCCGCGTCCGGCCTCAATCCGCTGAAAGCCGCGCGCGAAACGAGGGGATATACGATCGAGGAGCTCTCCTTGACCTGCGGCCTTGCCGTAGGCGAGATCGTCGACATCGAGGACGGCAAGGACGCCGATCCCGCCAAGCTCAGGCGTATCGCTTCCGCGCTGCAGATGCCGGAAGAGGAATTGATCACGGTGCCGGCCCCGGAGAGCCGGCCTACACGACAATAAGGGCGCCCAAGCGTCCACATGAAAAGCCCGCCACGGCCCCGCCTGGCGGGCTTTTTTGCGCCGTCGACGCACAGTCCCCGGCCCTTGCCAACAGCCGGGACACCGTGTGGCAATCACTGTCGGCGCTGCGATTCGGCAGCGCCTCCATCACGTCTGACGAGGTTCGCTCATGAGCTTGGAATCGGTCCGCGCCTTCTTTGCCGAACATGCGCCCGACATCGAGGTCCTGGTCACCGAAGCAAGCTCGGCGACGGTGGCGTTGGCGGCGGAGGCGCATGGCGTGATGCCGGCGCAAATCGCCAAGACCATCTGCCTGCGCGTCGGTGATCAGACCATGCTGGTCGTGACCAGCGGCACCGCCAGGCTCGACAACCGCAAGTGCAAGGACACCCTTGGCGGCAAGCCGCGCATGCTCGACGGCGAACAGGTTCTGGAGGCGACCAGCCACCCGCCGGGCGGCGTCTGCCCCTTCGGCCTGCCGGAGCTGCTGCCGGTCTATTGCGACGTGACGCTCAGAGCCTTCGACGAGGTCGTCCCCGCCGCCGGCGCCACCAACGCCGCCGTGCGCATCGCACCGCAAAGGATGGCCGAGCTGGCCGGCGCCGATTGGGTCGATGTGTGCCAGTAGGCGATTGGTGAGGAAGGATTTTGGGGGGCCAAGTCTCGAGGCTTAAAATGGTCGGAGTGGCCGGATTCGAACCGACGACCCCTTGACCCCCAGTCAAGTGCGCTACCGGGCTGCGCTACACTCCGGACCGGGTGGCGATGTATCGTGATAACCCGGTGCGGGTCAACCGAATTCGGCGGTTATCTTACCGATGAAATTGCAGCCACCTGCACCGACCTTACCAGCCGCAATTGCTTCTGATGCCGGTACTCCAGCGCGATCGCACCCCAGATCAGGCCGAGCAGCAGATAGAGATGGCGCCAGTGGTCGATGTCGATGAAGGTGCCGAGCCCGATATTGCCGAGATAGGCGACATAGGCGCAAAGCAGGTAGGACTGCCAGGGCCGGTCGCGCAGCAGGATGCGGAAGCCGGCGGCGATCGTCCACAAGGTCAGCGTCAGGAACGAGACGAAGCCCAGCCAGCTATAGTCCATCAGCGCCTTCAGCCAGATGTCGTGCGTGTCCTCGCCATAGATCGTGCCGAACACCAGCGGGCCGATGCCGAACGGGTGCTCCAGCGCCAACTGGAAGCCGATCGCGTAGCGGGCGAAGCGGCCGAGGCGGGCGGTATCATAGCTCTGCTCGAGCTGCGCGCGCTGGGTGAACATGTCCGACACGCCGGGCAGTTGGAGGATGACGAGGACGGCGATGACCAGCAGGGCGACCGCGGCGATCGTCATCACCACGACCCTCAGCCGGAACATGCCGCTGGCGCTCTGCAGGAAGAGGCAGCCGGTAAGCAGCACCGCCGACACCGCGAACATGCCCCAGGCGCCGCGCGAGAAGGAGAAGAAGATTCCGGCGGTGATGATCAGCAGCGGCACCGCCAGCAGCGGCATGCGCGACACCGGACCGGTCAAGAGCAGATAGAGCAGATAGGTGCCGGGCAGCACCAGGAACGGGCCGAACACGTTCGGATCCTGGAAGGCGCCTGCGGCGCGGTCGTATTTGGTGAACATTTCCGCGCCCGGGAAGGCGTGGAAATAGCCGGCGATGCCGAGCAGGGAAGTCGCCACCGCCGACACCACATAGGCGATGAAGATCAGCCGGTAGAGGCCGGGCTGCGTCGACGTCACCGAGGCGAAGAACACCGCGCTGAAGGCGAGAAACAGCGAGACGGCGAGATAGAGCGGCGTGCTGGCGAGCTCCGTCATCTGCGTCATCGCGATCATGCCGCCGATGTTCATCGCCACCAGCAGCACCAAGAGCGGCAATATCGCCCGCGATATTTTCAGGCCGAACAGCGCCCACACCGCGATCAGCCCGGCCATGTAGAGCTCGTAAGGCGCGGGCTCGCTGATGACGAAGCCGGAAAGCAGGATGCCAATGCCTATCGCCGCCGACGAAATCAGCGCGATCAGCTTGGCGTTGACCGCCTGGGGCGGCAACTGGTTGACCGCCTGGGGCGGCAACTGGTTGACCGCCTGGGGCGGCAACTGGTTGACCGCGGCCGCCGGCAGTTCATGCGCGACCGCGCTCAATAGGCGTTTTCCGTATTGAGCAGGCGGACCGGCGTCAGAAACAGGATGCGCAGGTCGAACAGCATCGACCAG
>NZ_RZSL01000276.1:0-8089 GCF_003997355.1 Mesorhizobium sp. M1E.F.Ca.ET.041.01.1.1
GTCTACCGTCTGACGCAGATCGTCCACGATTCCGGCTATCCCGGAACGCCGGTGCTGTTCTCCTGGGCTTCGGGCGCCAAGACCACCGACTATGTCTATGACAGGGAAAGTGCCGCCGCCGCCCGCGACCAGTTGGAAGTGACGCTGAGAATGCTCGCGCAGACGGGCGCGCGGCGCATCGACATCGTCGCCCATTCGATGGGGACCTGGGTGACGATGGAGACGCTGCGCCAACTCGCAATCACCGGCGACCGGGATCTCAGCGGCAAGCTCGGCGACGTCGTGCTGGCCTCGCCCGATATCGACGTCGACGTCTTCAAGAGCCAGATGCGCCGCTACGGCAAGCCCGACAAGCCTTTCATCCTGCTGCTGTCGGACGACGACCGCGCGCTGCGGCTCTCCGGCCTGATTGCGGGCTCGCGGCCGCGCGTCGGCGATTACAGGGACGCCGCCGATCTCGCCTCCTATGGCGTCACGGTGGTTGACCTTTCCAAGGAAAAGGGCAACGACAGCTTCAACCACACCAAATTCGCCGACAACCCCGTGCTGGTGAAGATGATCGGCCAGCGGCTGCGCGAGGACGATGGTTTTGCCAGCGACCGCGATGTCACCGACCGCATCAGCCAGCTCGGGATCCAGTAACCGTGGCTCGCCGGATCGCGTCGCGATTGCCGTGCTGCATAGACTTTGAACTGGACCCGGCCGTGCTCTGGCTTTATCGGAGTAATCAGAGAGGTTTGCCGCCCTTGGGGGATCCCGGGTGATCGTGCGTTCGAAGATCGTCCTCGGCCTTGCCCTGGCGCTCGCCCTGACCGGCTGCGCCGGCGGAAATACGCACGATCTGCTCAACAGGAAGACGGTTGCGGTCCCGGCCTCCGACATTGCGGCCACGCATGAAATCTTCGTCGCCACGACCCGCCAGCAGGCAGCCAAGGATCCGCGCCAGGTTTTCGACGGCGATCGCTCGCTGAGCACCAGCTACGCTCGCGTCGATGTGACCGTTCCCAAGGCGCATCAGGTCGGCGCGATCGAGCGCGCCAAGGGTTCGGCCGACAGCAACCCGGCCAAGCAGTTCACCGCGACCGATGTCGTCCACTATGGCGACGCGCAGCAATTCGCCAAGGCGGTCGGTGCCGACATTTCGGTGCGCGGCGACCGCGCCCTGGTGTTCGTGCACGGCTTCAACAACGGCTTCGACGACGGTGTCTATCGCCTGACGCAGATCGCGCATGACACGAAATATCCGGGCACGCCGGTGCTCTTCTCCTGGGCGTCGAGCGGCAAGACGACCGGCTATATCTATGACAAGGACAGCTCCACCGCCGCGCGCGACGACCTCGAGGCGACGCTGAGAATGCTTGCCAAGACGCGAGCCAAAAGCATCGACATCATCGCCCATTCGATGGGCACATGGCTGACGATGGAAGCGTTGCGCCAGCTTGCCATCACCGGCGACCGCGATCTCAACGGCAAGCTCGGCTATGTCATCCTCGCCTCGCCCGACATCGACGTCGACGTCTTCAAGAAGCAGATGATCCGCTACGGCAAGCCCAACAAGCCGTTCGCCATCCTGCTCTCGGGCGACGACCGGGCGCTCAAGCTGTCCAGCCTCATTTCCGGCGACAAACCGCGCGTCGGCGACTACGGCAACGCGTCCGATCTCGCCAATTACGGCGTTACGGTGGTCGATTTGACCCAGGCCAAGGGCGGCGACGGTCTGAATCACGCCAAGTTCGCCGACAATCCGATCCTGGTGCAGTTGCTCGGCAACCGCCTGCGCACGCCCGCCGGCCTGGCATCCGACGAGCCGGATCCGGCGCAGCTCAACAACATCGGCCAGGGCCTCGGCAAGGCGGTCGGCTCGGTGGCCGAGGTCGTCATCACCACCCCGTTCAAGGTGCTGACCATTGCCACCGGTGGACAGTGAGTGAGCGCCCGCTCCGTCTCAGATAAAGAGATCGACCTTCTGGAACGTCGTCACGTCCACCAAACCCACGTCTGAGATTCTGAGCTCCGGAATGACCACCAGCGCCAGCAGCGAGTGCTGCATGTAGGCGTTGTTGAGCGAGCAGCCGACCTTGCGCATCGCTTCCGTCAGTTGCTCGGCTTTGGCCGCGACGATCTCGGCGCGCTCGTCCGACATCAGCCCGGCGATCGGCATTTCGACCAGCGCCAGTTCCTTGCCCTTGCAATAAAGCACGACGCCGCCGCCCACTTCACCGAGCCGGTTGACGGCCAACGCCATATCCTCCTTGTTGGTGCCGACGACGATGATGTGATGCGCGTCGTGCGCCACGCTCGAAGCCATGGCGCAGTCCTCGACATAGCCGAAGCCGGACACGAAGGCGTTGGTCACGCCGCCGGTGCCCCTGTGACGTTCCACCAGGGCGATCTGGCAAACGTCGTTGCGGCGATCCATGGCCACCAACCCGTCCTCGACCGGCAGGTCGGCTTCGAGCGCCCGGGTCGGCGCCTGGTTCTCGATCACGCCGATCACCCGCGCTCGAACCTCGTTGGCGCCTTGCGGCGCCGCAATGTCGAAATCGGCGGCCTTGAGCCTCTTGCCGAGCTTGACCGTGTTCTTCGCCGTCGGCGGATAGTCATAGGCCGGGATGTCGATTTCGAGCCTGCCGGCCTTCGCCAGCCTGACGCCGCGGCCATAGACCTCATCGATGGTCATCTGGGCGAGATCGGAGACGATCAGGAGATCGGCCAGCCTGCCCGGCGCGATCGAGCCGACTTCCCGCTCCAGCCTGAAATGCTGGGCGGTGTTGAGCGTCGCCATCTGGATCGCCGTCACCGGCTTCAGCCCCTGCTGAATCGCATGCCGCACCACCCGGTCCATATGGCCTTCATGCACCAGCGTGCCGGAATGGCTGTCGTCCGTGCACAGGATGAAGTTGCGCGGATCGATACCGCCTTCCGTCACTGCCTTGATCTGGGCCGCGACGTCATACCAGGCAGAACCCAGCCTCAGCATCGCCTTCATGCCCTGGCGCACGCGGGCGGTCGCGTCTTCGGCGCGCGTGCCTTCATGGTCGTCCTCGGCGCCGCCGGCGACATAGCCGTGGAAAGGCAGGCCGAGATCGGGCGAGGCATAGTGGCCGCCGACCGTCTTGCCGGCCTTGACGGTCTCAGCGATCTCGCCCGACATCACCGGATTGTTGGCGGCGACACCGGGAAAATTCATCACCTCGCCGAGGCCGATGATGTTTTCCCAGGTCATCGCCTCGGCGACGTCGGCGACTGTCAGCTCGGCGCCGGCATGCTCCAGGCCGGGCGCCGAAGGCACGCAGGACGGCATCTGCACATGCACGTTGATCGGCATTGCAACGGCCTCGTCATGCATCAGCCGGACGCCCGGCAGGCCCAGCACATTGGCGATCTCGTGCGGATCGATGAACATAGAGGTTGTGCCGTGCGGGATCACCGCGCGGCAGAATTCCGTCACCGTCACCATGCCGCTTTCCACATGCATGTGCGCGTCGCAAAGACCGGGCACCAGGTAACGACCGCCGGCGTCGACCACCTTGGTCCCCTGCCCGATGGCATGGCCGGCATTCGGCCCGCAATAAGCGAAGCGGCCGGCGGCGATCGCGATATCGGTGCCGGGAATGATCTCGCCCGAATGGACATTCACCCAGCGGCCGTTGCGGATCACGAGGTCGGCGGGCTTGCGGCCCATCGCAACATCCACCAGATGCGTCGCCACCTCGGTCCAGGGCCTGGGTTTCATCTTGTTCGCGCTTCCCGCCATGACGGACTCCTGTTTGCCCGACTGTGCCAAGCGGGCGCGGTTTTGACCAGTTGGCAAAACTGGTTTGTTTTTAAGGCAACGGCAGTTTTGGCGGATATCTCCTCCGGCAAGGCGAAATCGCCTAGACTGACGGCCCAGGCTGTCGTCCGGATAAAAGATGGCACAGACGATTCGGTTCGCAATTTTCGTGTTGTCGGCATGTTGCGCCGGCCTGGCCTTCTTCACCTTTCATTCGTTCTGGGCATGGGCCGCGCCGATCGCCATCCTCATCGCCGGCTCGTTGTTTACCGAATACGCTTTCAACCGGCTGGCCTCGTCCGAGGAGAAACAGCGCGGTCTGGAGGATCGCGTGCGCAACCCGCCGGCGTAAACCACTGTTGCAGAAATACAATTCCGTTTTGCGGCGAATAACGCTAGGTTGTGCCAAGGAGTCTTTCGAAACCGCCATTTCGGAGCGCTCGATGCGTCGCCTGACGCTCGCCAGTGCCGGCTTTTTCGCCCTGCTGTCCGGGCCTGCCCTGGCTGCGGACATGGGCGCCGATTTACCCATGACCGCACCCGGCTTCGACTGGACGGGTTACTATGCCGGCCTCCAGGCCGGTTACGGCTGGGGCCGCTCCGACATCGCCGGCACGGAAGGCGAGCCGTTCGCCGCCTCCCCCGATCTCGACGGCGGCTTTGTCGGCGGCCATGTCGCCGGCCTTTGGCAGTTCAATCAGGCGGTGATCGGCGCGCGGGCGGAACTCAACTATGCCTCGATCGACGGTTCGGCTCTGCTAAGTCCCGGAAATTCCGTCGGCACCGACATCAAATGGCTGGGATCGGTCAATGCCGAGGCCGGCTTGGCGGCCGATCGCTGGCTGATCTACGGCGTCGGCGGCGTCGCCTTCGCCGGCATCGAGACTTCACAAAACGCCGGGCCCAGCTTCGCTGAGACACGCACCGGCGCCGGCTGGACGATCGGTGCCGGCGTCGACTATGCGTTGAGCAACAACATCGTCGTCGGCGCGCAGTACCGCTACTACGATTTCGGCAAGGAGCATTTCGACGTCCCGGACGCCTTCTCCGACCGCGACCAGGACCTGAAGCTCCACACACTGGGCGTGAACTTCAGCTACAAGTTCTGAATTGCAGAGCAGCAACGGAACGAAGGTGGCCGGCGCCCGCAGGGGGCGGGGGGAATGGGTAGGGCCTGAAAGACGCCGGCCGCGGCGGATCAAGTCCACCGCGAGGACGACCGTAGTGAACGCCTCCAGAGGCGTAATTGCGCGATCACGCCACTATCCAGGATCAAGCCGAAGTGGTCTTCCCGGCCGGCATGGCGGCCAGGCACTCCTCCAGCCGCTCCAGGCGCGCCTTTTGCCATCGCAAGCTGTGCGCAATGTCGTGGAGCTTTCCCTTGCCCCCCGAGTTGGCGGCCTCGATCAAGTCGAGCTCAAGCTGGGCAATCTCGCGCCGCAGCTCCTGCGCCTCGGCTGCCCGCAATCCTTTGATCCACCCTGCCCCGCGCATGGCTGCACGCATTCTGCCATCAACTTGGGCTCGATGTTGGCAAGGAAATGCTAACGATATCGGCTAGGACAATCTCGAATTTTAAACATAGCTAATATATTCGCACCGTGGTGCCGTTGTGCCTGTCATGGTTCCCGCAAGGACGCTTGTCCCGAAACATGCCTTGACGGCTACGGGCTGGCATCTGAAAAGAGCTTCGCCAGCGGACGTGGCGGAATTGGTAGACGCAAGGGACTTAAAATCCCTCGATCTCTGATCGTACGGGTTCGATTCCCGTCGTCCGCACCACATTGAAATTGCTAGAAGCGGCCGGCGTTGAATTCATCCCCGAGAATGGTGGCGGCGCCGGTGAGGCTCAGGAAGCGATCGGCGCTCTCGAATCAGTTGCCCGACGGCGAAGGCGGCATCATCGACAACAGCGAGATGTAGGTGGGGAGCAAATGCCGAATAGCAGGTGGCGCGTTCGGGTCTGGGCAATCAAGGTCTGACAATTCTTCACACGGAGAGGGTTGATCGCCAACGCCGCCATAATGTTCCACGAGTTTTGCGAATCCATAGGCGAAGGCGAAAAGAAGCGCCAGGACAACCACTATTCGGACGGCCATAAGGGACTGTAGCAGCATCCCGCATGGAATTGAGCATACCGCAAATTGCAGCATCCTCGATGCGATCATCCGTTTACCGCGCGCGCCACCTCCTGCTGAAATCGTCAAGCACTCCCCTTGCGGGAGCCGGCTTATGCGCGCCACAGTTGCGCGATTGGTTTCGGCTGGGACGGCGGGGCTTTCGTGATGATCAAGCCAGAACAAGAGGCACATATCGAGCGCCTCAAAAAGCGACGTCCGCAGGCTCTTGGCGTTCTTCTGGTGGGGCTCCCCTTGGCTCTCTTACTTGTAAAGCTCTGCAAGGCCGAAGGTTGGAATGGTCGGGTATATGTGCCCATCGTAACCGGCATCAGTATCTTGGTGGGGCGCGTTTCAACCGTGATGGTGCAGCGGTTCATCGCCAAGAAGTAAGCGACGTTCCCGTTCGCTGAGAACGTCAGGCCGCTCCCTTCGGAGACCGCTTGCCTTTGCGATGCCCGCACCAGTAGCATTCCGACTTCTTATTGGGTGCGGGGTTTGAATGAGCACATATGCGTTTGTGGACGGCTCGTCGCTGCTTTCGCTTATCGAGAGCGCCAGAAGCTATTTCAGCATGGATGAAGGCGCCATTTTCGATTTCGGCAGGTTCTTCCAATGGGAGGCTGACGCCGCAGCGCGAACCTTTTTTTACAACGCCTATCCTGACCAAAAGCCAGGTACTGACGAAGCTTCCCATCAGGTCCTGCTGGAGAAGAGCCAAAAGCTATTTGACAGGATCAATAGCTATCCTGGCGTTCACGTAAAGAACGGCGTAGCGAGGTTTAGGCCCAAGCGCGGGCAGGAGCAAAAAGGCGTCGATATATTGTTGGCGATCGATGTCTATCGACAGGCTGTAAATGGTCTCCATCGGGCTTTCCTGTTCGCCAATGACGGCGACTTTTACCCAGTCCTAGAGGCACTTCAAGGAACGCAAACCAGAACCATCCTCAAATGCATACGCGGCAAAACCCCGAAATATCTATATGAGTTGGCTGACGAGGTGTCCTACATCAACGAGCTTAACATCGTCGTTCATTTCGAAGGCGCTGGCGACGACGACCTATACGGGATAAGTGAATTGACGCCGAACCCGCCCTTGACCACGATCACCGATCAAGGCTTTGGCTTTTCCAAGACGTTCGTATTTGAAGGTGGCCACTCCTACGACATCTATGAGAACGCTCACCATCCGCACATCTACGCTGCGAAAGACAACCGGGCGATCTACAAGATGAGAAAACCCGAAGTATTCCTGAAATATGTGGAACGCCAATTCGGCCTGTTTCCACGGAAGGAGCCCGGTCGATAGTTCCGCTCTACATCGCCGCGATCGGGCCGTAATGCTCGCCAGCGCGGTCGGCGCTACCCCGCAAGACCGGCCCCTCCTCGAATCGCAGGCGCGCGTAGCGAAGTGTAGCATTTTAATACAATCCTCAATTTGTAGACTCCTGCGATGCATCGGCAGCTAGTGTCTCCGCCCAGGCTAAAGGAGGGAAACGCCGCGGACCGGGAGGAAAGCGATGTCTGTCCAAAAAGAAGACTTTCGAACGAACAGAGCCGACTATGCGATCGCCTCGATGCGAGGCCGAGCGGCCGCTGATGACGATCGCCATGAGATACTGGAAAGCAAGAACTCTCTGTGGCTAAGAGATCGGCGAATCGCCAGATTGGCTGCAAATCCGTGTGAAAGCTTGCCACCAAGAGCCAGACCCCCGCGCGGGGATTAGCGACGCTGGTGTTTCGTTAGCCGGTGCCCGGCGCTAGCCTTGCCGGGCCGCTTCCGGCTTCAAGGACAAGGCGTCCAGCCCTTACGCTTATCCGGCGTCATTGCATGGTTGGTGAAATGCAAATTCCGATCATCGCGGCCGGCGGCGCGGCATTCGTGGCAATAGAGCACCTTAATCAGATCCCAATGCATCGCTCCGTGATCCGGCCCGAGCCGGCGCACCAGTTCTGCAACGTCAAGGATCGCATGGCGCCGGCAAGTGAGGCAGTCGACCGAAAGGCCTGTGCCGGCTTCCGGCTTCTTGCCAAGCGTGCCTTCGACGAAGGGGAATTTCATTGTCGTGACGATCTCCGAAATGAGGTCGCCGCACCGGGAGGATTATATTCCTCATCGCCGACAGGTTGCCAAGAGGTTACGCGATCACGCCATGTCCTTTTGAGGTAGAGATTAGCTATCTTGCATGTGCGGCGG
>NZ_RZSL01000277.1:0-8036 GCF_003997355.1 Mesorhizobium sp. M1E.F.Ca.ET.041.01.1.1
GTTTCGCAAGGGCAGCGGCGTGGCCCGGCTCTATTCCATCGCCGTCGGTCCGTTCTTTGGCAACCTCGGCATCGGCCGCCAACTGCTGGCCGCGGCCGAGGAGGCGGCCTACGAGCACGATCGCATGATGCTGCGGCTCGAAGTGCGCGAGGACAATCAGCGCGCCATCAGCATCTACGAGCAGGCGGGCTACCGCAGGATCGGCCGCGAGCCCGACTACTACGAGGATGGCGCCACCGCGCTGCGTTACGAAAAGACGCTGCGCGGCGACGTCCCGACCGCTACTGGGGTGCCGTTCTACCAGCAGACCTGCGAATTCACCTGCGGCCCCTGCTGCCTGATGATGGCGATGGCCAATTTCGACCACGGCTTCGTGCCTGATCCGGTCATGGAGATCCGCTTGTGGCGCGAGGCGACCACCGTCTTCATGATGTCGGGGCCGGGCGGCTGCGAGCCTTTCGGCCTGGCGGTTGCCGGCTATGAAAGCGGGCTTGCCGCCGAGATCTTCGTCTCCTTCCACGGCGCGCTGTTCCTGCAGTCGGTGCGCAGCGAGGACAAACGCCGGGTGATGGAACTCGCCCAGGTCGACTTTCGCCGTCGCGCGGAACTTTACGGCATCCCGGTGAATTACCGTCCGTTCGGCATCGACGACATCCGTACCGCCCTTGCCGGGGGCAAGCTGGTGCTGGTGCTGATCAGCGGGTTCCTGATGTTCGGCAAGAAGGTGCCGCATTGGGTGCTCGCCATCGGCGACGACGGCGACCATATCCTGATCCACGATCCCTGGGTCGAGGACGAAAGGCAGGAGACAATCCTCGACGCCGCCAACATTCCCGTGCCTTACGCTATCTTCATGAACATGGCGCAGTTCGGCCGCGACGGGTTGCGCGCCGCCATCACTCTGGGAAAACGCTGAAACAATGACCTGGGTCATCCTCACAGGCAGGCAGAACGACCTCGACCAGGTGGCGACGCCGCACAAGATCATCACCAACCGCGACTACCTCGCGCATCCGGCGCTGTTTCGCGGCCAGCGGCCGAAGGTCATCAACCTGTCGAACAACTACGGCTACCAGAGCCGCGGCTACTACGCCTCACTGCTCGCCGGCTCGCGCGGCCACAAGGTGATCCCTACCGTCGAGACGATGATCGACCTGTCGGAGCGCAAGCTCTACGAGCACGCGCTGCCCGAGCTCGAGCTCGCGCTCAACAAATGCCGCAAGGATCTCGGCGGAACCTTCCCGTCGAAGGTCGCCGTCTTCTTCGGCATCGGCCCGTCGAAAGTGTGGGACCGCTTCACCAAGCTTCTGTTCGACTGGTTCCGCGCGCCGGCGCTCGAGGTCCACATCAAGGATAGCGCCGAATGGGCCTCGATCCGAAAGATCGGCTTCCTGCCGCTCGCCCGCATGACCGACGAAGAGGACGCCTTTTTCCTGCAGTGCCTGGACACCTATACCAACCGCGAATGGCGCGACACCAAGGGCCGAACGCCGGCGCGCTATACTTTCGCTACGCTGGTCGATCCGCATGAGGAACTGCCGCCGTCGGAAATTTCCTCGCTGCGCTACTGGGCGCGGATCGCCGAAAAGATGGGCGTCGAGGTCGAGCCGATCACCAGGAAGGATCTCGCCAAGCTCGCCAACTACGACGCGCTGTTCATCCGCGAGACGACGTCCATCTCCAATCATACCTACCGCTTCGCGCGCCGCGCCCAGCAGGAAGGCATGCCGGTGATCGACGACCCATTGTCGATGATCCGCTGCACCAACAAGGTCTATCTCAACGAGCTGATGACCTACAACAAGGTGCCGGTGCCGCCGACGGTGATGATCGCCGGCACCTCGGACCTTGAGCTTGCGGCGCAGACGCTGGGCTTTCCGCTGGTGTTGAAGATCCCGGACTCGTCCTTCTCGCGCGGCGTCAAGAAATGCGAGAACCTCGCCGAACTGACGAAGCTCGCGACCGAGTGGCTGGAGGATTCCGACCTCCTCATCGCGCAGAAATTCATCCCGACCGAATATGACTGGCGCGTCGGCGTGCTCGGCGGCCAGCCGCTCTTTGCCGTCCACTATCTGATGGCCAAGAAGCACTGGCAGATCGTCAACCACAAGGCCAACGGCAAGCCCGACCAGGGCGGCATCAAGACCTTCACGCTGAAGCAGACGCCGCCGCATGTCGTCGAGACGGCGGTCAAGGCGGCAAAGTGCATCGGCGACGGGCTCTACGGCGTCGACCTCAAGGAGACCAAGGACGGCGTCTTCGTCATCGAGGTCAACGACAATCCCAATCTCGACCATGGCTGGGAGGATTCCGGCGAGAAGGACGAGGTCTGGGTGCGGCTGACGCAGTGGTTCCTGGAGCGCCTGGAACGATAGCTGCTCGAATGGGGCAAAGATGCTGTTTTTCGTAATCGAGGATTTCAGCGGCTGCGACCGCAAGGAAATCTACCGCCGCTTCCGCGACAAGGGCCGGCTGAAGCCAGACGAGCTCGTCGTGCACCACAGTTGGATCGCAGGCGACATGAGCCGCTGCTTCCTGCTGGTCGAGGCCGATGACGTCACGCTGCTGCAGCGCTGGGTCATCGAATGGGCCGATCTGGTCGAGTTCGAGATCGTTCCCGTTGCGACCAGCAAGGATATGGTGGCCGCATTGGCTGGACATCTCTAACTGCTAGGCGATCAGCGCCGGAGACCTGACCGCGCGCCGACATTCCTCGATCAGCCATTCGCGGAATGCAGCCACGACATCGCGTCTCGCGCTGCGCTCCGGGATCGTCAGGCAATAGGGCTGGCGCAGTTCCAGCGCGCCGGCCGCAGGGCGCACCAGCCTGCCGTCTTCGAGCGCCCGGGCGCAATAAATG
The DNA here is from genome assembly GCF_003997355.1 of Mesorhizobium sp. M1E.F.Ca.ET.041.01.1.1. NCBI lineage: Bacteria > Pseudomonadati > Pseudomonadota > Alphaproteobacteria > Hyphomicrobiales > Phyllobacteriaceae > Mesorhizobium > Mesorhizobium sp. M1E.F.Ca.ET.041.01.1.1. The sequence continues at coordinate 2,861 of NZ_RZSL01000277.1, forward strand.
CCTTGCGCTAGCGCCACGCCCAGCCCTGACATGGCGAGGTCGAGTGCCGCCCGAGACGAGTTTGCGGAGAGGCCGCGCCGTGCCGCCCGCCCTGGCTCGATGCCGGCCGCCTCGAACCAGTTGCGCCAGGACGGAAAGGAGGCGCCGGTCGGTCCCCAGTCGGTGTGGATCAACGGCAGACCGGCGAGGTTTTCGGACTTGATTGCGCCGGCAAGGCCCGGTGCGCAGACGGGATAGACCGCGTCCCGGACGATCTCCTCGGTCGGGTGCTCGCGATAATGCGGGCCGTAGGAAAGCCGGATGTCGATCAGCTCATGGTCGAACGGCACCGGGTCGTCGTCGCCTCTGAGCGAGATGTCGGCGGCGCCGTGGCTGGCGACGAAGCCGGCGAGGCGCTCGGAAAGCCAGCCCATCGCCATCGAAGGCGGCACCGAGATGACGAGCCTTGGCCGGAAAGCATCGCCGCCGCGCGCGACGCTGCCGATCTCCTGGAAGGCCATGGTGAGCCTGGGCAGCATCTCGACGCCGGCTTCGGTGAGCACGACGCGCCGGTTGACGCGGTGGAACAGCTTGCGGCCCATCTGCTCCTCGACGGTGCGGATGAGCTGGCTGACGGCGGCCGCCGAAATCGACAGCTCTTCCGCCGCCGCGACGAAGCTGCCGGTGCGCGCAGCCGCCTCGAACGCCTGAAGTCCCCTCAGCGATGGAAGTGCGACCATGGCAATCCGAAAGATAAGGTAATCTTATCTATTTTACAGAAATCCTCGTTTTTCGAAAGGTTTCTTGCTGAGTAGGCTGGTTTCATGCACGCAATCGGCCGCAACGAACCCGTCGACCACCGCGACGTCATCGCCTCGCTGAGCAGTGCGGAGCGCAGCCGGCTGACCGGCAAGTCAGACTGGCCGGGCCTCCTCCAGTTCGCGATCCATCTCGGTGCCATCGTCGGTCTCGGCGCGCTGATCGCGGTCAAGGTTCCGTTCTGGCCGCTGCTGATGCTGCCGCAGGGCATCTTGATCGTGTTCCTGTTCACGCTGCTGCACGAAACGCTGCACAGGACGGCGTTCGAGACGCAGTGGCTGAACGATGCCGTCGCTCGGCTCTGCAGCCTGGCGATCGCGCTGCCCGCCGACTGGTTCCGCTATTTTCATTTCGCCCATCACCGCTTCACCCAGGATCCGGAGAACGATCCGGAACTGGCCTTCCCGAAGCCCGAGACCTTGCGGCAATACATCGTCCATGTCTCGGGCCTGCCGGTATGGTGGGGGCATTTCAAGACGCTCTGCACCAATGCCGGCGGTCGCTGCCGGGACAGCTACGTGCCGCCGAAGGGCTTGCCGAAAGTGCAGGCCGAGGCGCGCGCGATGATCGCTTTCTACGTCGTCTTACTGGCGCTTGCCCTCTGGTTCAAGGCGACCGTGCTGCTTTACGTCTGGATCGTGCCGGCGCTGCTCGGGCAGCCCTTCCTCAGGCTCTATCTGCTGGCCGAGCATGGCCGCTGCCCCTTCGTCGCCAACATGCTGGAAAACAGCAGGACGACGATCACCAACTGGTTTGTCCGCAAGCTCGCCTGGAACATGCCTTACCATGCCGAGCATCACGCTTATCCCGGCGTGCCGTTCCACCAGTTGCCGGCGTTCCATCGGCTGATCGGGCGGCATCTCAAGGTGGTCGAGCCGGGATACGTGAGCTTCCACGAGAAATACATCGAGACGCTGCGCTGACGGTGCCTGGCGTCAGCCGGATTGGCGCAGCTTTTCCTGCGAGCGCAGCAGCCGGCTCGTCTCTGGGGCCTTGGCCGGCACGCCGATAAGAAAACCTTGTGCCTCGCCGCAACCTGCTTTGCGCAGCATCTCGAGCTGCGCTTCGGTCTCGACGCCTTCGGCGGTGACGGTGATGCCGAGCTCGGCGCCTAATCCGATCACGGTGCGTACGATCGCCGCCGTGTCGCGCTTGTCGAGGTCGCGGATGAAGGAGCGGTCGATCTTGATCTTGTCGACCGGGAAACGCCGCAGATAGCCGAGCGAGGAATAGCCGGTGCCGAAATCGTCGAGCGCGATGCGAACGCCGAGCCCGCGCAATTGGCCGAGCGTCTTCAGCACCGTATCGCTCTCGTCCATCATCACCGTTTCGGTGATTTCGAGCTCCAGGCGGCTGGCCGGCAGGCCGGAAAAGGCAAGCGCCGAGATCACGCCGCGGGCGAAGCCGCCGCCCCTGATCTGGGCGGCCGAGACGTTGACGGCCATGCGCACGTCCCGCGGCCAGCTTGCCGCCACGCTGCAGGCCTTGCGCAGCGCCCAGTCGCCGAGCTGCACGATCAGCCCGGTTTCCTCGGCCGCCGCGATGAAGTCTTCCGGCGGCACCAGCCCTCGCGACGGCGAGCGCCAGCGCATCAGCGCTTCGGCGCCGACGATATCGCCGGATGCGATGTCGAGGATCGGCTGAAAATCCAGTTCGAACTCGCGCTTGGGGAGCGCCGCTTCGAGATCGGCTTCGAGTGCCAGGCGCTCCCGCACCATGGCGTCCATGCCGGGCTCGAAGAAGCGGTAGATGTTGCGACCCTCGCTCTTGCCCCGGTAGAGCGCCATGTCGGCATTGGTCAAAAGCGTGTCGGCGTCCCGCCCGTCATCGGGATGGAGCGCGATGCCGAGGCTGACGCCGACATGCATCTCGCGGCCCTTGTCGCGATAAGGCTTGCCGATGATCTCGATGATGCGCTTGGCCAGCTTTTCGGCATCGGCCGCCGCCTTGATGTTGAACTGGATGATGGCGAATTCATCGCCGCCGAAACGGGCCACCACATCTTTCTCGCCGCGCAGGCAGCGCCGCAAGCGCTCGGCCACGCATTTCAGCAGCCAGTCGCCTGCCGGGTGTCCGAACGTGTCGTTGACGGCCTTGAAGCGGTCGAGGTCGATCGAAAAGATGGCCAGCGGCGCGGCGTTGGCCTCGCTCAGCGCCTGGTCGAGCCGCTCGCGGAACATCGAGCGGTTGGGCAGGTTGGTCAGGGTGTCGTGATGCGCAAGATGCGTCATGCGTTCTTCGGCGCGGCGTCGTTCGGTGACGTCGTCGAAGGTCACCACCCAGCCGCCGCTCATCGGCTGGCGTACGACCAGAAACGTCCTGCCGTCGGAAAGATAGCGGTAGGTCGACTGCATCTTCCCCGCCCGCAGGCAGGCTTCGGTCTTGGCGACTTCGCTGTCGACGTCGATCGAGGTGTAGATGCCGAGCTCCATCAGTCGTTCGAGCGCGTCGCGGTGCGTCGTTCCAAACGGGAAGTCCGCCTCGGCGACCTTGTAGAGCTCCAGAAAACGCTGGTTGCGCACGATCATCTTGCCGTCGGTGTCGTACATCAGCAGCCCTTGCGACATGTTGGCTAAAGCGGCGTCGAAGCGGCGGTGCTGCTCCTTCAACTCGTCTTCGGCGCGCCGCTGCTCGGTCACGTCCTCGTAGATCGACACCCAGCCGCCGGAAGCCAGCGGCCGGTGCGAGATGACGATGATGCGCCCGTCCGCCAGCGTCTCCTCATAGGTCGAGGGCTTCGCGCCGTCGATATAGGGCTTGCGGACGGCATAGAGCTCCTCGGCGCTTTGCGAGGCGATGCCGATATCGACGCTGTGCTGTAGGATGTCGAAGAAGCGGATGCCGGGCTTCATCACCTTGGCGTCGAGGCGGAACAGGTCGATGTAGTTCCGGTTGCAGATGATCATGCGCTCATCGGCATCGAACATGCACAGCCCGTGCGACATGTTCTCGACGGCGGCCGAAAAGCGTTCGTTCTGCGCTCGGAGTTCCTCGGCTATCCGCCCGGCCGGACCAACACGGGTTGCTTTCCGCCTGCCGGCGGCCGAACCAGTCTTGACATGAGCGACGGGCATGAGCGCGCCTGCTGACCGTGACTGAACACGTCACTGTCATCGCTGCCGGTTAATTTAGCGTTCTTTTACGTTGCGGAATTCACCGCAAGAAAAGCCTGGCGTTCAGCCTCAAGCGCCGTGAAACGCTTCAGAAATGCCGTCTGCGCCCAGGTCACCGAGCGCGGCGTGATGTCGAAACGGTCGGCGGAAAAGCCGCGTGGCCGGCCGAAATACTCGGTCGCCTCCGCCGTCGAGAAGCCGGCGAGCAGCGTCGCCTCGTAGTAGGCGGCGATCTGGTCGGCGCGCTTGATGTCCTTGCGCAAGGGGGCGCCGAGCTCCGCCGGCAGCGAGAAGCGCAGATGGATGGCGCGCTGCAGCCTCAGCTCGCAGTCCTTGTAGGAGCCGCCCATCACCGACTTGAAGGGCGAGATCATGTCGCCGATGACATATTCCGGCGCGTCGTGCAGCAGCGCGGCAAGCCGCGCTTCGGCAGACGCGGCCGGCACCAACTCGCCATAGAGCGCCTCGACCAGCAGCGAGTGCTGCGCGACGGAAAAGGCATGCTCGCCGCTGGTCTGGCCGTTCCAGCGGGCGACGCGGGCGAGCCCATGCGCGATATCGGCGATCTCGATGTCGAGCGGCGAGGGGTCGAGCAGGTCGAGCCGCCGGCCCGACAGCATGCGTTGCCAGGCGCGCGGCGGCGCGCCTGCCCGGTCGGCCGCCATCAGGCCTCCTCCGCGCTGACCGCGTCCTGCGGAAAGGTGAACTTGGCCCAGGCAGGAATGGCAAGCGTCACTGCGACGTCGCCGGCCATGATCTTCTCGCCGGCATCGAGCGCCGCCTTGACGCGGTCGATGCGGGCGATGGCAAGACCGGTTTTGCCACTGACCGAGCCGAGCGCGCCGACCGGCCGGCCGGCAACGGTGAGCTCGGTGCCGGAAGCGGGCAGGGAACCGTCGGCGGACGCGATCAGCACGCGGCGTCTCGCTGTACCGCGATGCTGCATGCGCGAGACCACTTCCTGGCCGACATAGCAGCCCTTCCTGAAGCCGACGCCACCGGTCTCATCAAGCAAGACATCATGCGGGAAGGCGTCGCCGAGCTGGTAGTCGGAACCGCTTTCCGCGATGCCGTTGGCGATGCGCAGCGCCTGCCAGGCGCCGGGGTCGCCATCCTCGGCCGCGCTGCCATAGACACGCCCGACCGCGACATTGCGGAAACGGGAATCGTGCAGCAGCGCGGCAAGCCGCGCTTCGGCAGACGCGGCCGGCACCAACTCGCCATAGAGCGCCTCGACCAGCAGCGAGTGCTGCGCGACGGAAAAG